>JBDRTC010000023.1:0-2556 GCA_043824335.1 Planctomycetota bacterium
TCCAGCCAGCTCAGCTCGCGATTGATGAACCGCCGGGGCGAGTCCGCCTTTTTCTTCCCCATGGTCTTCTCGTTGTTGATAGTCTATGCTTCTTCCAGCCGGATCCTCATCCCGTAGATGTCTTCGAACAGGTCGCCCTTATCGGCCATCGCCCTCTTCTCCAGGCCGAGATCGCCGACCCCGGGTATGTAGATGGTCAACTCGTCGCCGTGCCGCTCGAAGCGCAGGTCGTCGCTTTGGTAGAGGGGGCCGCGGGAGAGCGCGTCGGCCACCCGGAGGATGGCGGCCAGCTTGTTGATCACCACGCGGGACTCGCGGGGAAGCGAGGCGTACTGGACGTGCGACGGCTTGGGGGCGCTGCGTCGATGATAGCGGGCGACCTGGGCGACGATTTCGATCTCGGCGCGATTGAGCCCAAAGATCTCCGAGTGAATGATCAGATAATAGCTGTGCTTGTGATGGGCCGGGGCGCCGATGAACGCTCCCGCCTCGTGCAAGAGCCCCGCCACCCGGAGCAAGAGCCGCTGCCGCCTCCCCAGCCCGTGGTCGGCCTCAAGCGCGTCGAACAGGCGGAGCGAAAGCTCGGCCACGTTTCGGGCGTGCCCCAGATCGACCCGGTATTTTTCGGCCACGGCCAGCGCCGAGTGGATCACCCCTTCCGAGAGAGAATCGTCTTCCGTGCCGGTCACTTGCCGGGCCAGCTCCAAGAGGAGCCCGTCGCGCATCGACACGTTCGACACGATCATCTGCTCGCTTCGCGTCTCGTCGAGCAGCTCCTGATAGACCAACAGCGCCGGGATCAGCGTTTCGACCTCGGCGAACGGCAGCCCGTAACGCTTGCTCAACTCTTCGGCGGAATGCCGTTCGATACGGCGGACGAGCTTGTTGAACTCGTCGACTTCAACGGTGGAGAGCTCGGCCGAGGCGGTCGGTTTGCCGATTTGCCGGGCGGCGAACCGGGCGTCGCCGCCCACGGCCACGAACGAGCGGATGTTCTTCAGCGGCAACGAAGCGCGGACCGTGGAAACGACCTTCTCGATCTGATGCCGCAAGAGATGTGCCGACCGCTCCGGCGGCTCCTCGCTCGTCAGAAGCAGTTCCTGGAGACGGATCGCCCCCAGGCGCAGGCTTTGCGAATGGGCAATTTCCCCATCTTCGAGCACGGTGAGCAGCGTGCTTCCGCCCCCCACGTCGGCGATCAGGGCCTGGTCGCGGTCGACGCCCAGGGCGCCGCCCACCGCCTCGCGAACCGCGGACACCGTCAGCCGGCTCTCTTCCGAGGTGCCGATGACCTCGACGTGGAGCCCGGTGGCCATGAAGACCCGATCGAGGAAGGTATCGACGTTCACGGCCTCGCGCACGGCCGTGGTGGCCACCGCCCGAAGCGTTTCCACGCGATACAGGTCGAGCATCTGCTTGTAGTCGCGAAAAACGGCGACGGCCGCCCGCATCACCTGCCCGCCCAGTCGGCCGCGGCGGAACGTGTCTTGCCCCAGGCGGACGGCCCGTTGAAGCCGTTCGAGGATCTCGATGCGGCCGTCGGGCGCGACTTCGGCGATCACCATGCGCAGCGCGTTGGACCCCACGTCGATGGCGGCAACGGTCTTCGCCGCAACCTCACGCTCCGGCACTCTCCCGCTTGAATCCATGGCAGATTACGGTCCACCTTTCCCCGGCCCGCCCACGCCCAGAAGCGGTTGTTGCTCGTTGCCTTTCCGGCCGTCCGGCTTGGCCTTCCCGGCTGGTTGCTCCGCCGCCGGGGGAGCCTGACCATCCCCGTTGGCGGACAGTGGTTTCTTCCGGCCCCGGCTCGGCGGAGCCTTCGGCTTGTCGCCGGTTTCCGGGGCCGCGGCGCCGTCGGGCCGTTCCGATCCGGCCGGCGGCTCGAACGGCCGCTGGACCGTGCGGACCAGCCTTTCCCGAAGCCCGTCCTGGTTGAGGTCCTGCCACAGGCGAGCCAACTGAGAGAATCCCTCCCGGCGGTGACGCGCTCGCTCCTGCCGAAGGTAATCCAGACCGATCTTCAAGCGGCCGAACGGCCGGGCATGGCCGAAGTAGGCGACGGTCCGCCCGCGTTCCTCCTCGGCGAACCCCTCAATGTCTTCGACCCAGACGTCGCAGTCGTGAATATCCCCCAAGAGCGACTGCACGTCTTTGACCGCCCGGATGAACTCGCCCAGCCCTCCTTCGTACACCGGCTGGCAAATCTCCATCGTGTATCGAAGCCGCTTGGCGGCGATCCGCATCGCGTGGTGCTGGTCGATGTCCTCGGGGTCGGCCAGGCAATCCTCGTACTCGAAAAACTGGTTCAGGCGTTCTACAATGTGCTTCTCCGCCCGGCGCGCGGAAAACCGGCTCGCACAGGACAGCTCCCGCCCCTTCAGCTCGCGGAGAATCCGCTTGGCCTCGGCGTACATCTCCTCCACCACGCCGCCGGCCTCAAGCCGGTCGACCGCCTCGACGGCCCCCGGCTGAAGCGCCGTGCGACTCTGCTCCAATCGCAAGAGGAGCCGGGCGATTCCCGGACGGTGGGTCGGATCCTCCAGCCCGGCAAGC
>JBDRTC010000024.1:0-8941 GCA_043824335.1 Planctomycetota bacterium
ATCCTTGGCGTGGAGATCCTTGCGAATCTTCAGGTAGACGCAATCGAAAAGCGACGGGTATTGCTTCTGGGCGACGTCGCGGAGGAAGAAGCTGTTGTCGTCGATCGAGAAGCGGTAGCGGGGGAAGGAGTGTTTGTCCCAGACGACCTTCACGCGATGCTCGCCCGTGCCAAACACCCCGCCCGAGGCGGCGACGATTTCCGTCTCCTTTTCGCGCAGGAGCACCTCGGAGGTGAACCGGGTGCCGGCCCGCTCGGCCGGGGTTCCGTTGACCGTCACCGGCTGGCTGAGCGGGGCCCGGCCCGCCACGCGAATCTTCAGTCCGCCGTCAGCTTCTTCGCCGTGCCCTCGGTTCAAGACCGCGCCGTGAAACGGCTCTTCGATCGCTAGGGCGGGAGCACGGTCCGCCGGGGCGATCGCGGGTGCTCCCAGAACAATCCCCGCCGTGCCTGCCGCGGTGGCTTTCAAAAAGTGGCGCCGTCGAATGCGTTGAGCCGTCATGATCGCTTCTCCTTTTCCCCGGAGATCGGCAAGCCCCTTTCCCAGGCATCATTTTGCGCCGACCGGGCCTCCGCCGCAAGCTCTTCTTGGCGGGGAGATTTGCAGCCGGCGGCGATCCGGGCTATGCTGATGGCCGCCGCGAGAAACGGGCGATGTTTGACGGTCACCTACTCTAGGAGGCGAAATCCCATGCCGTCGCCGACGAACCGGTCCAGAGGCTCGATCTTGTTCGCGACGTGTGCCCTCGTGGCGTTTGGGCCGGCGGTTGGCTCGGCGGCCGAACCGGCGGAGGAGCCCGACTTCGCCAAGAAGACCTACACCTACAAAACGGTCGACGACTGCGAAATCCAGGCCGACGTCTACCGGGCAAATGACGACGTGGTCCGGCCCGGCGTCGTCTGGATGCACGGTGGGGCGCTGATCGTCGGCAGCCGAAGCGGCGTGCCGCAAAGGCTCCTGGACCTTTGTCGCGACGAGGGATTCGTGCTCGTCTCGATCGACTATCGCCTCGCCCCGGAGGTCCTCCTGCCGGCGATCATCGAAGACGTCCGCGACGCCTGGAAGTGGATCCGCGAAGAGGGCCCCGAACTCTTCCACGTCGACCCCCAGAAGCTGCTCGCCTCGGGCGGCTCCGCCGGCGGGTACCTGACGATGATGACCGGCATCTGCATCGAGCCGCGGCCCGTGGCGCTTCTGGCCTACTGGGGCTACGGCGACGTCGACGGGCCGTGGTACACCGAGCCCTCGCCCCACTACCGCGAGATCGTGCCGCTGATCCCGGAAGAAGAGGCTCGCGAAGCGGTTGGCGGCGAGGTGCTCACGGGCACGGACGGCAGCAACCCGGAACAGAGGGCCCGGGGCCGCTTCTATCTCTACCTTCGCCAGAACGGGCTCTGGACCAAGGAGGTGACCGGCTTCGATCCGGCCACCCAGCGCGAGAAGCTCGATCCCTACTGCCCGGTCCGCAACATCACGCCCGAGTATCCGCCCATCCTCATGATCCACGGCACCGAGGACACCGACGTCCCCTACGAGGAATCGGCCGCCATGGACCGGGAGCTTGCCCGGCACGGCGTCGTCCACGAGCTAATCACCGTCCCCAAAGGCGGCCACGGCCTCGGCGGCGCCGACCAGGAAGTCGTCGCCCACGCCCACGAGAGGGCGCTGGCGTTTGTGAAAGGGCATCTTGAGTAGGGCCGCCGGGTTAGAGCGAATCTACCGCGGCGTGACCCTGACAGCGAGAATCCGGGGCGAGCCGGCTGTCTTCGTTGAACTGAGACGCAGCCTAAGCCTCCAACGGGCGGCCCCGGGGACGGATAGGGCAAAGACACTTCGGCCGTCGTGGACTTCGCACCAAGCCGCGTTAGCGTCCGGCGCCCCGTCACCGTCACGGTCTGCCTCGACCATCACCTTGGCCCTTTCGCCGCCAAAGGTGTATTGTTCCACGTCCGCGACGGTCGAATCGCGGTTGGCGTAGTACGTGGCGGCCACGAACGTGCTGTCGACTCTGCGCTTCAGATCTCCATATCCGGTATCGGTTCCGGGATGCATCGGACCGTGGAGCAACTCCGGCCCACGCCATGACTCGCCGTTGTCGTCAGACCAGTAGACGACAGGCTTGCGCGTATAGCCACCCCCCATGCTGTGCAATCCAAAGCCCCAAAGTCGTCCTTCACCGCGCGCGTAATCAAGTTGATTGTTGTGCTGGAAATACGGGTTGCTTTCCTTGTACAGCCGCGCCCGCTGCCAAAGGCCGTTGGGGACTCCGCCGTTGATCTTGTCGGAGATGTCGATCGGTGGACTGAATGAGGCGCCCATGTTCGTACTGACGGTTTGCCACGTGCGGCGGTTTCCCGCCGCGTCACGCATGACGGCTACAATCGTCCGCTGGCCGACGTACTCAATTGCAGGCTCGAACGTGGCACCACCATCGGGGTCCTTGGAGTCGGCCAGCGGACCAAGCCAGCTCAGGAACGAGTAGCTTTTGCCGTTGTCCCGAGACCTGGCCAGCCGGGTGCCTGACTTCGTGTTGTATTGGAAATACTGGAACGCCATGTACACGTCGGACGGGTTTTCCGGATCCACGAAATAGTCCTCGGTGCCGATCGCCTTGTCGTCATCCGCTCCGGGCACGCCGCCGACGCTGATCCTGTCAATATCCGGGGTCCACGTTTTTCCATGATCGGTCGATCGCAGTTGCTTGGTTCCCGACGTGTAACTAGTTCGCCAGAACTGCAAGATGAGATCCCCATTGGGCATTCTAAAGAGCCCCGGTTCGCTGTGTGTATGTCCATCTTCGTAAGGCATTCCCTTTATCGGTGTTCCATCGAACCATCG
Source organism: Planctomycetota bacterium (assembly GCA_043824335.1). Lineage (GTDB taxonomy): Bacteria > Planctomycetota > Planctomycetia > Pirellulales > Thermoguttaceae > JBDRTC01. Next base: position 2,839 of record JBDRTC010000024.1, read on the forward strand.
ATTCAGCTTGCTCCAGGTTCTTCCCTCATTCATCGACGTCACGATGTGGATCGCATCCCGATCGCCCCAGCTAATGTGATCCACGCCGGAACGCAGCGCCATGATCCAGCGATTCCCATCGACGATCGCAATCATGCACCTACCGTACCAGTCGTGCTGAACTTGATCGGCGTCCGTGTAGGGCTTCTCCTGCCCCTTCACGAGGGTCTCGATCTGCTTGTTGTCGAACAGGTCGATGTCTGCTTCTACAAGCATCTCCGCCGAATCGACAAGGCCCTGCCAATCATGCCACGTGCTCGTCCACTCGCCCTCGTGGGCCCCCTCAAGAACGACTGTTCCATTTTGAATTGTGATCTTGTTTGCCGAGGCTTTTGCCTGCATCCAGTCCGCGGACGATTCGATCGACCATGGCTCCTCGCCGACGAGACGGGCCCCAGGAAAACCCAACAGCAGGACTGCGACGATGCACGCTGTTGTCTTTCTCATCTCGCTCCTCCTTTGTCAATGGGCGTATCTGGGCCGTTTTGAAGTCGCCGCGGACGCGAGACGGAAAAAGGGCCAGAACGATTTACTGCGCAAAACACACCTCCGGCTCTCTGTGCCCACAGGGACGGGCTGCTCTCGCACTCCATGTAGAAGCACCGGCGGCACGGACCTCACTCCTGCCGCTCTTCAGCCGGCGGGCTGTCACTCGGTGCATCGCCCTCAGCCGGTGGGCTGCCGGGCGCGAACCGCTCGCGCAAGACGCCCAGGGCTTCCGCGTTGGCCTCCTCCTGGAAAGGATTCGCGTCTTCGGCCTGCCCGGGACCGCCCGGTCCACCCATGCCGCCGGGACCGCCCGGGCTACCCATGCCGCCGCCGGGACCTCCCGCGCCGCCGCGTGGCGGCCGAGGAAGACCGATGGCGTCGAGGCGTGCCTTCTGGTCGTCGTCCAATAGCGCGAGGAGTTCGTCGTGCTTGGCCTGGGCGTCGTCGTCCGACATGCTCTCGGCCTTCTCCAGGTCGGCCAGACAGCTCGCGAGTGAAGCCGCCTGCTCGTCCGACAGCGCGATGGCCACGTCACCGGTCAACAGCGACAGTTTCCGCACCACGTTGGTCAGATCGCGCTTCGGCCTCGGCTCCGAAGGTCCTCCCCCCATGCCGCCCATGCCCATGCCGCCGCCCATACCGGGCATTCCCCCCATGCCTTCCATCGGAGGCGCACCCGCCCCCTCGTCCATCGCTCCTTCCGGCATGGGAATGATCTTGCCGAGCGTGATTTCGTAGTTTGCAAGGTAACACGCCGCCAGCGGGAGCGTGCTTCCCAGCAGAATGCCCACCACTGCCGACAAGAGCCAAACGACCACCATCTTTCCGCTCCGGGGCGATTGCAGGACCAGAACCGCCATCAAGAGCGTTGCAAGCCCGACTGCCAACAAATACACACTGAGTGGGTGGATGCCAAACATGGCGTTCCCCTTTCGATGGAAGAGATGCGGAAACCGGGACCCCGAGACGACAAGCAGTGAGCCACATCACGGCACCGGCCATCGTAGACACCCCCAAGGCGGGTGTCAACAACCGGTCGGCGCGACCTGGCGGATTGTCTGCTCGGATTCGTCGGTCCAAGACCACTTTTCTGAAGGGGTAACCAGCCCTTCAGTCGCTCTCGTCGCCCGCCCACTGCTCGGCGATCGCCCCCGGCAGCACGAAAACCTTGCCGTCGCCCATGCGGCCCGTTCGGGCGACTTCCACGATGGCGCGGACCACCTCGTCGACCCGCAGGTCGTCGACCCAGAGGGTAATCTCGACCTTGGGCAGATAGGCCATCGAGTATTCGCTGCCGCGATACTCGTCCAAGTAGCTCTTCTGGCGGCCGTACCCCTTCACTTCCCGCACGCCACACGCCTCCAGCGGCGCGTGCTTCAACGCATCGAGCACCTTCTCGGCCAGAAACGGCCTGACAACGGCGATAACTTGCTTCACGACGGGCGGCCTGCGGGGAACAAACGGCTGAACGTCCGCAATCTATCCCAAACCGGCCCCGGCGGGAAGGGTTTGCCGGGGAGGCGTCGTCAGGATTGCTCGTCCACTCCGCGGAGCAGAATCCCCAACTCCCGGCCCCCCAGGAGCCGGTAGGCAGCCAGGAAAACCCCCACCCCCGCAACCACGGGCCCAAACACGCGGGCCAGCTCGTTGAGCAGACCATGAACTTGCGGGATCACGGCAAGTGTGGCGACCACGGCCGCCGCCATTAGCAGGGTGGAGAGCACGGTCCGAACGGTCGTCGCTCCCAGCACGGGCCAATCGAGCCGGCTCTTGCGGCGGGAAAAGAGCAAGGCCAGCAGCGATGCCTGAACGCCCGCCGACACCGCGGTGGCCACCGCCAGTCCGGCTTCGGCAAACGGCCAGATCAACACCAGGTTCAAGCCCAGATTCAACCCGACCACCGCCAAACCCACCCGCACCGGGGTCGTCCGATCCGAGAGGGCGTAGTAGCCGCGGACCAGCACCGGCACGGCACAGTAGGCCCACACGCCGCCGGCGTAAGTGGCGATCATTCGGGCGGTTCGGGCGGTATCCTCAGCGGTGAAGCGTCCGTGCTCGAAGAGCAGCCTGGCCAGCGGCTCGGCCAGCAGGATCAACCCCACACCGGCCGGAACGCCCAGAAACAAGACCAGGCGGAGCCCGAGGGTCATGTCGGCCCCCAATTTTCCATGATCCCCCCGGGCGGCGTGCCGGCTGAGCAGGGGGAAGATGGCCGTGGCGACCGCCATCCCCAAAACGCCCAGCGGGAACTGATAGAGCCTCGCCCCGTAGTAGATCGCCGCAACGGCCCCCTGCTCCATCGGGTAGCTGGCCGCCCCTCCGAGCCAAGCGATCCGGTCCGGCCCCCCGGGCACGGCCGCCATGCCCCAGGCGATCAGGCTGTCGGAGATCGTGTTGATCTGCGTGATTGCCAGCCCCAGGACCATCGGCCCCATTGCCCCGACGATCTGATAAATCGCGGCTCGGCTCGCGGCCCAGTCATAGTCGAACCGGAACCCCAACGCCCGCAGCACCGGCAATTGGACCCCCAGTTGAAGCACCCCGGCAACAAGGACCGAGACGGCCAGCACGTAGGCTTGGGCCTCCCGATCCGGGGCGAAATGCGGCGCCACGACCAGCGCCCCGACCAACCAGCAGACGTTCAGCACGGCCGGGACCAACGCCGGCGTTCCGAAATGCGCGATCGCATGAAGCGTGGCGGCGACCTGGGCGGCCAGGCAGATGAACAGCAGGTAGGGCATCATCACCGCCGCCAGCCCCACCACGAGCCCCACGCCCGGCACGTCGCCCCAGGCCAGCCACGCCAGCCCACACGCCCCCTCGGCCACCAGCACCAGCACCACCAGCAGCACGGCGAGCCAGGTCAACGCGACGCTCACCAACTGCCAAGCAGCCGCACGGTCCTTTTCCAGTTGGGCCGAGAGCACGGGCAGATAGCTGGCGGCCAGGGCCCCCTCGCCGAACAGTTGCCGGAAGAGATTGGGGATGCGGAAGGCGATCACGAAGGCATCCATCACCCCCCCGCCCGACAACCCCAACAAGGCCGCCGTGGCCATGTCGCGCAACATCCCCAAAAGCCGGCTGCAAAACGTCCCCAGGCTGGTGACGCGGGCCCCAATAATCAGCGGATGGCGAGCTCGACCGGTCATGCGGCAAATGGTAAAGGGCTCGCCCGTCTTGGGGAAGGTGACATAGAAAAGAGAACTGACCAACAAATGCCCAATTCCTCTGGCACCGCCGGAAAAAACGTCTATGATGTTCCCTTCCGACCCCGGGCATACCTGCCTTACAGGCAAGACGAACCCTCAAAGCACATGGCCAAACGATCCTCTTATCAGAAGCGGGTGATCAAGGACTACTACCAGAACCGCGACGCGATCATGCTCCAGCGGCTGGGCGAGATGGTCACCGATCTGTACCTGGCCGAGGGCAAGAAGCGGGCCGGGATCTGGAAACGGATCGCCGTGGCCCTGGAGAAACTCAAGGTGCCGCCCTCGCGAATCGATCACCTCGTCCAAAGCGACAACCCCGCACTGGTCGCCGATTTGCTCAAGACTCTCCTGGACCAGGGATAAGCTTGCATTCGCGTCGGCCGCTGCCTATACCTTGAGAGGGTGCCCGGGAATTCCGATCGGAGACCTCCGTTGGTGCGGCAGTTGCAGGTTGGTGCGGCAGTTGTACTGCCGCACCGCGGTGGTCGGAAGAGGTTCGGCAGTACAACTGCCGAACCAACGGAACTTTGAATTTCCCGGACACCCTCCATACGTTGAAACACTGGATCGGCAATCCCGGGCGTCGCGAAGAGGGTCGTCATGCTGAGGCAAACCAGGCGCGAGTTCCTCAAGACGGCCGGGATCGCGGCGGCTTCGATGGGCGCCATGCCGCTTGGGTCCCCCGGGGCGTCGAACGGCCAGGATGCCGACCCCACGCCACCCAACGTGCTCTTCATCATGTGCGATCAGCTCACGGCCAGCGTTCTAAGCTGTCACGGCGGGCCGGTCGACACGCCCCACATCGACCGGATCGCGGCCGAGGGCGTGAAGTTTCATCAGGCCACCTGCCCCACGCCGTTCTGCTCGCCCACGCGGGCGTCGATCATCACCGGCATGTATCCGCACGCGCACGGCATCGTGACCAACTGCGTGCACGTTCCGGGCCCCGGGCACCAGGAGGGGATCACGGGCGACGACGTCACCACGGAGAAGCTGCTCAGCGCCGCCGGCTACGCCACGCATCACTACGGCAAGTGGCACCTCTTGGGCGAGCCTTTGCCCTACTACCCCGACATGTTCGCCCCCGGCTTCGAGTACACCCGGGAAATGGAGCAAACCTTCCAAAAGGTCCGCGCCGGCGACCGGGCCGACTGGATGCAGTGGTACAACTGGGCGCTCCCGGTCGAAGTTGCCCCGGAGTTCCAGAAGGCGGTCGACAACCTGGGCGGCCGCTGGAGCGACAAGCACTACGCCGAGTTCATCACCAAGATGGGCCGGCTCGAGCTGCCGCTTGCCGAGAACTTCGACGTGCGCACGGCCGACTTGGTCGTCGAGCGGATCAAGGCCTGCAAAGGCAGCCCGTTCATGATCACCTGCTCCTTCAATGCCCCGCACGACCCCAACGTCGTCCCCTCGCCCTACTACGAGGCCTTCTCGCCTGAGGAAATCGAGCTGCCGGCCAATCGCGAGTTCCGCGAGGAGCGCTTCGCGGGGCAATGGTCTCGCGAGATCATCGCCGGCCTGGGCGAGCCGGGCTTGCGGGAGTTCCTGCGAGTCTACTACGGAATGGTCAAGATGATCGACGACCAGGTCGGCCGTATCCTCAACGCTCTGGACGAACAGGGCCGAACCGACGAAACCGTGATCGTCTTCACCGCCGACCACGGCGACATGGCCGCCGGGCACGGCATGGTCTGGAAGAGCACCAACGCCTTCTACGACGAGATCGCCCGGGTGCCCCTTCTGATCCGCTATCCCCGCCGCTTCAAGCCGCAAGAGAGCCACCTGGCCGCGGACCTGGTGGACCTCATGCCCACGCTCCTGGAACTCACCGGGCAGCCGATCCCCGAGCAGGCCCAGGGACAAAGCCTGGCGCCGTACTTGACCGGCGAGCGTGATCCGGCGCAAGCCCGGCCCTTCTCGTTTTCCGAACGCGTTGCCCGCAACCGCAAGGGACTCCGCGAGGTGGGGCCGAGCGCCGGCGGCTCGTTCATGATCCGCGGGCAGGGCTGGAAATACATCCGCTATCCCAAGGGCCAGGAATATTTGTACCACCTGGCCGACGATCCCGGCGAGACACGAAACCTGATTGCCGATCCGACGCGCCGCCCCCGGCGCAACGAACTGGCCGCCGAGATGGACGCCTGGCTTAAGCGGACCGGCTGGCCCGCGCGAGGATAGGCGCGTAGCCTTCAATGAACAACACCCGAGATGAGGAGAGCCACAATGATGAACACCAGGCTTTGCCGGACAACTGGTTCACCTGTTACTGCCAGGGTGGCATGCCCTCGCGAAGCGTGGGCATGTGCCCCGGAAACATGGCGACGCAAGCGACGCCATGCCACCCGGAGACGGCGTTTTCC
>JBDRTC010000025.1:0-9148 GCA_043824335.1 Planctomycetota bacterium
ATTCCTTGCCGTCCAGCAGTTGCAGTACGCCGTACTTTTCCTTCGGCGCCGAGGCCGCGCTTTGGGCTGAAGGCGTCGCCCGAAGGGCCAGGTTGTCAGGGGTCTCAGCGCCGCCGGCTGCGCCGGGAATCGTGACCAAGAACACGATCCACAAGTTGTGAAGCTGACGCATGGAGGTCTCCCGTCTTGGGTTGATCAGGTGTCCCTTGTCAGGGCCTTTTGTGGGCAAGAAAACCGCGAAGCGGTTTTGTCGCACAGCCCAGGGTTGCGAAGCTACCCTGGGGAATCGGGGCGCCCCTGATTTCCCGCACGAACCCCAACGGGGTTCCGTCTCGCGGCAAAGAAATCCCAGGGTCGCTTCGCAACCCTGGGCTGCGCGACACAACGCCGTTGGCGTTGAGGGGGCTATGATTCTTTCTTGCGAACGACACAGGCTATTGCCCACGCAAGCAGACGACGCTTCCATCCCGTAGCGAAGCGAACAAGCGGCCGCGGGCGGCGATCATGCCGTCGAACACGGGCGGAGAGTCAAGCTGCGTCGCCGAGAGTTGCTCGCCGTCTGCCGCCGACACGGCGACGAGCTTCGCTCCCTCGCGGCCTTCAAAGGCGGCGTAAGGGTCCTCCGGGTCAAGCAGGTCGGGAGGCCCGGCCATGAACAGAACGTCGCCGGCCTTGACCATGGCGCGGACTCGAACCGGCAGCCAATGCGCCCAAACCGGCGGGTCGGCCCGCGTGTAGCCGATGCCCTTGTCGGCCCCGAATCCGCGGCTCACGTCGTCCAACCCCGGGTTGCCTTCGCGGGGAATGTGCGATTGGGGGAGCCACTCCAGCGGCTTGCGCCAGCCTTCCTCGCCCACAAGCTGCGGCTCGGTGGCGTTTCGGTCGGCGAACACGAGATAACCTTCCTTGCCCGGGAAGAACATTGGGCTGTGTACGTTCCGGCGGTAGAACATGCGGACGGCGTACGTCTTCTCGTCGTCGACCACCAGGAGTTGCCCGGTCTTGGGGGCCTGGTTGGCCAACTGGAACCCGGGCCAGCGCTTCGAGTACATCCAGAACGTGCGGTTGTACCAGGAATCGTCCAAGAGACCGGAAGTCGAGAAGACGTGCAGGCCCACGTCCTGAGCGCCCTTGCTGGAGAGCACGTCGACTTCGATCTCCTCCAGCTCCGGCGTCATCTTTTTCTGACGCATGTAGAGGAACCCGCCTTCGCTCACGAGCACGTCGGAATTGGCCCCGAGGATGAAGAAGGCGAGGTCGCGGTCTTTTGCCACGTCGCGATGCGGTCCCTCCAAAAGGCCCTTGTGGAGGATCTTGCCCGTGGCCGGATCGAGCCCGTAGGCGCGGATCCCGCCGTCGAGATACGTGGAGCGGCCGGCCGTGAAGTAGACTACGTCGTCGAGTACCACGACGCTCCCGTGGACCGGCCAGGCCGACTCGATCTGGTCGAAATAGGCCACGCGCCGATCGGTCGGCGCCGCCAGGAATTGCCAGACGAGCTGGCCGTCCGACGCCCGCAGGCAGTAGACGCGGCCGTCTGTCGATCCGAACAAGACCATCCCCCGGTGACTCGTGGGAGGCGAGTCGACGCGGCCGTGTGCCGTAAACTGCCAGAGCGGGGCGCCGCTTTCGGTGTCCAGCGCATAGACGGCGTGGGCATCCGGCCTGGCCACGAAGAGCTTGCCGCCGGCGGCCACGGGGGCGGTCAGCGTGCCCTCCAGCTTCACCCTCCAATCGACCGCCACGTTGGCCGGCACGCTTGTGCGGGTCGTGCCGCTGCGGGCTGCGTCGTGGCGGAACGTCGGCCAGTCTTCGGAAGGAGGAAGGATGGAGGATGAAGGATGAATGAGGTTGTCGGCGTAGGCGGGGCCCTTTTGGAGACGGTTTTCATCAGGCACTTCTTCGGGGGCGTTGTCCGGGCCGGGCGTTACGGCGGCGAACCCCAGCAACTTCGAGCCCGGCTGGCAGAAACACTGGTCGGAGGGGACGTAGAGCATGCCGTTCGCCGGCAACATCCCGTACTTGCAGGCGCCCCGCAGCCAGTTGTTCTGGCCGTGATCGTCCGCCTGGAAATCGAGGAACTCGGCCCCTTCGTAGGAGCTGATCAGATACCGAACCGTCGCCTTGTTGCGATAGCAGCGATGATGATGCTCCGGGCTTCGCAGATTGCTGACGAGGATCCGCTTCCGCTCTTCGCCGGTGCGAAGATCCCAGCCGACCACCAGGGAGTTCGGGCTCGCTCGTACCGGCTTTCCCTCGTCGTCCACGCAGATCATGCCGCGCCAGACCAGCCCGTCGACGACGAACAGATCGTCCACTTCTCCCATGCCGATAGGCGGCCCGGTCTGCTCCCAGAGCGGCTTGCCGTCGGTTGCGTCGTGGGCGGTGACCCGCGTGCCGCCCTGCAGGACGGCAACGTCGTCGATCGCCACGAGCGTCCTCAGTGCCTTCTGCTTTGAGTCGACGCTCCACAACCGGTGGCCGTCCTTCAAGTCCAAGGCCACCAGGTTTTTCCCGGCCAGGTAGATCACCCGCCCGTTGTCGATGGCCACTGCCAGCGGACGGATCGGGCCGCTTTCGTGTTGCCAGAGCACGTTGGCGCTTTGGCCGTCGACGGCGACCAGGGCCGCTTGGGCGTCATTTTCAGTTCCTCGTCGCTGGGCAACGTCTTCCGGCACTTGCCGAGTGTACGCCAGGGCAATGCCGCCGCTGAGGAGAATCTCGCTCGTGCCCTGGGTCGCCTCGACCGTGGCGAGCACGTCGCCGGTGGCGGCATCCAGAATCGACATCGGGCTCCGGTACTCGAGCGTCGTGTAGAGCCGGTCGCCGTCGGCGACGATTCGACGCTGGTTCTCCGCGGGCACGTTGGTCCGCTTGCCGCGCAGCGTGGTCCAGTCTTTGCCCTCGTATTGCTCCGGGTTCCACTGGCGCCAGCCCCAGGGGCCCAGCGGCCGCTTCCAGAGCAGCTTGCCGTTGAAGGCGTCGCGGCAGATGAGCGACCAACGATCGGGCACGCGCTCGTCGGTGATGCCGATCAGCCCCTCGTCGAAGAAGTAATAGAGGCGTCCGCCGGCCGTGACGGGCGATTGAATGCCCGAGGGCGTTTCGTGGCTGCGAAGCCACAAGGGCGGCGCGATCCACTGAAGGCTTCGCGGCGGCCCGACGACCGTATCCCGGGCGACCGCGTTGTTGCCCGCGTCGTGGAGGAAATGGCCCCACTCGTCGATGTCATCGGGCCACGCCTTGACGAGCTTCTGCCACTCGCCGTCGCGCTCGACGCAGGCCGTTCCCTTCGGAGCCAGAACTCGCATCACCTCTTCCATGGGGACCTTGCCCGCATCCTCAACGACAACCAGGTTGATCAGGTTATCGGCGTACGGCAGCACCGCGCCCGAGAACTGCTCGATAGAGACCGGGCCGTAAAGGCCCAGCGATTGGACGTGGCTTCGCGCCTCGGCGACCAGGGCCGGGTCTCGCTCGAGTCCGTGGACCGTGTAGCCATCGCCGGCACGGAGCGCCGCCGTGAGCTTCCCGCCGCCGCAGCCGAGGTGAACGACCATGCCGCCTTGAACGCCGCTCGCCTCGAGTATCTTCCCGGCCGACGCCCGCGCGTCACCCCCATCGGCGGCCGACACAGCGGCCAACGGACAAAGAACGACGAGACCCAACATCCACGGCTTGAATACGGGATTACGTTTCATCTTTGGGGATGTCCTTTGTTGGGCGTGACGGGTCAACCAGAGTACCGCTCGGATTCCGTACGGCCAGTGTAACCGCCGAGGCCCGGCAAGCCAAGAATTGCATCCCAAAACGCCCGGCCTTGCGGCCCGGCCGTGCCCACGCTAAGCTGGGTTCGGAAATGCTCGCACGAAAGGAGGATGCCATGACATCGCGTCGACGGTTTCTTTACGTCTCGGCCGCGGCCGCGCTTGGCGTGCCCCTGGTTACCCGCCTCGGGCGGCGCTCGCTCGCGCTGGCGGCCGAAGAGCGTGACCCGGCAAGCGACAGCGCCGGCCAAACGCCGGACGACGAAGAGTTCGCGCTGGATTTCGAAACCGCCGAGACCCGCGGCAGCATCCGCGCCGAGGGGGCGTATCACGGGGTCGCGCGACTGGTGCACAAGCAGACCGGGCTCCAGGTGATCGACTCCAGGTATTCCGCGCTCAATCTGTTTCGGCTCTTCTCGACCAACCTGGGCATGGGCACGCCGCGAGCCATGGAGCGCCAGACGAAAACCGCCGACCAGTCGGTCGAGATCCACTGGCCGGCCACCGAGGAACACCAGGGGGAGATCACGGCTCTCTACGAGGTGCGCGAGCCAAACGTGGTCGATCTGACGGTCACCGTCCGGTCCCTGGGAACCTACTCGAATTACGAGATCCTCTTGCCCAACTACTTCGACAAGACGCTGGTGCCGCACGTCTACCTGAAGCCGAGCCTCCGCGGGAGTAAGGCCGGTAGCGATGTCGACCTGGTGATCCCGACCGTCAGCGACGTGTTCCGCGGCGGCGTGCTGCAGTTTCCGCGCGACGCGCACGCCGCGCGGATGTGCCTCGACGGCCGCTGGAGCCGTAGCGAGTACGCCATGTCCGTCGCCCCGTTCTATCCCGTGCGGCACTATGGCCGTTGCCTGGCGGTGGTGACCGACCCGGGCGAGAAGGTGGGGGCCGTGCTCATGGCCGATCCGCGGCATTGCGCCGCCATCAGCGCCCGATACTATGCGGAGAAGGACGAAGATCGCCTCACCTCGTACACCGCCATTGATTTCTCTCTGTTCGGAGAGGATTTTCTTCCGGGCGACCGGCGCACGGCGCGGGTGCGCCTCGTCTTGACGGAACTGGACGACGGGCTGTCGCAGCCTCTTGAGCTGTACCGGGCGTTCCTCTCGGAAACCGAAGGCCGCCTCGATTCGTCGGGAGAGAGCGCCACTGAAAAGGAGGGAGGGTCCAATGGCTGAAGCGCCGCTCGGGTCGACCTCGCGTCGAGACTTTTTGCGATGGACTTCCGGCCTCGCCGGGGCGGGGCTGGCTTCCCGGCTCCCCTTCCCGGCGATCGTATCCGGCGCCGGCATCAGCGACCGGCTGAAGGTGGGCCTGATCGGTTGCGGCGGGCGGGGCACTGGGGCCGCCTCTCAAGCCTTGGAGGCCGACGACGGCGTCGAGCTGGCCGCCATGGGGGACATCTTTGAAGAACGGTTCGAGCGGAGCCTGGCGGCGCTCCGCCATCGCTGGCCCGAGAAGGTCAAGGTGGCCCCGGACCGCTGTTTCCTGGGGTTCGACGCCCACCAAAAGGTGATCGACGCCGACGTCGACGTGGTGCTTCTGACGACCCCGCCCGGCTTTCGCCCGGCGCATCTCAAGGCGGCCGTCGAGGCCGGAAAACACGCATTCATCGAGATCACCGCGGGGGTCGACGCGCCGGGCGTCCGCTCGGTCCTCGCGTCGTCGAAGCTGGCCGCCGAGAAGAACCTGGGAATCCTCTCCGGCTTCTGCTGGCGCTACAACGAGCGCCACCGGGGAGCGCTCGAGCAGATCCGAAACGGCGCCATCGGTGAGATTCGGGCCATCTACGCCACGTATCTTCGGGGCGACCTGTCGCACAAGTATCCCGGCGAGCGGCCGCCGGGCATGAGCGACGTCGAGTGGCAGCTCCGCGACTGGTACGACTACTCCTGGCTTTCCGGCGACGTGACGATCCTCGCCTCGGGCGGGCACAGCGTCGACAAGATGTCGTGGTGGCTCGGCGACGTCATGCCCATCAAAGCGGTCGCCACCGGGAGCCGGGTCTATCCCACCGAAGGCAACACGTTCGACAACGGCTACGTCACTTACGAATACGCCAGCGGCATTCGCGGCTTCCTCGCCTGCCGGTCCCAGCCCGGCTGTTACAACGAAAACGCCGACTACATCATCGGCGCCGACGGCATCTTGACGATCGGGCGCGGTTCCGTGCCGGTGATCGAGGGCAAAACCAACTGGCGTTACACGGGTGAGATGAACAACATGTACCAGACCGAGCACGACGAGTTCTTCGCCTCGATCCGCGCCGGCCGGCCCATCAACGACGGCACCCGCATGGCCCACACCACGCTGATGGCCCTCATGGGCCGCATGGCCGCCTACACGGGCCGGGAAATCACCTGGGACGAGGCGCTCAATTCGCAGCAGAGTCTCGTCCCCGAGAAGCTCGACTGGAACACCAAGCTCGACCTGCCGCCGCTGGCCACGCCGGGGATGACGAAGTTCATCTAGTCGGCGCCGCCGGCCGGGTTCGGATCGTCCGGGCCGAAGCGGCCGCGGTACTTGGGGGCTGGGTATTTTCGTTCGTTCTTGGCCATCTTCCGGCGAAGGGCCGTCGACAGATCGAGTCCCAGCTCGTTGGCCATCGCCAGCACGTAGCAGAAGACGTCGGCCAACTCCTCGGCAACGGCCGCCAGCTTGTCGTCTTGCCCGGCGACGGCCCGAGACTGCTCGGCGGTGAGCCATTGGAAGTGCTCCATCAACTCGGCCGCCTCGACCGAAAGCGACATCGCAAGGTTCTTGGGCGTGTGGAACTGGCGCCAGTCGCGCTCGGCGACGAACCGCTCGACGATCTCGCGAAGCTCGGCGAGTGTGGTGGTCTTATCGGTCATGGTGGGAAGCGATCGGCTGCCGGTTTAGAACGCCACCGGACTGGGCCGGTCGAAGCCGGGGAGCATCCGCTGCACCGGGGGGTCGGTCCGCTCGGTGTAACGCACCCGGTAGCTTTCGGCCAGGTGGATCATGATTTCCAGGACCAGGAGGTCGGCCCGGGTCATCACGTGACGGGTGCTTCGGTTCCCCAGGCCGTGGATCAGCTCCTCCAGCACGTGGACGTGCAGTTGCATGGTTTGCGAGGCACTGACCCCCGCCGTGGCCAGCAGGTCGGCCAGCCGGCCCAGCTCCGAGCCGAGATTACCCGATCCCATGATCACGTACGTCCGCAGCAGCTCCCGATAATGCCGCACCAGTTCCTCGGGCAGCTTGAGCGGCTCCCGTTCCTGCGCGGAAGCATCGGAGGACGCGGCGGGGGAAGCCGTCTTTTTCTCACCGGGTTCCGGGGTGTTCCTGGCAATCGACCACTTGCCGCGGCGTCGGATTAACTCCAGGTCGTGGATGAGGGCCCGCTGCTGTCGCAGCAGTCGCTCGGCCTCGTCGTGCTCCCGCAGGAGCCGTTGACGCTCGGCCTGATTCAAACGCCGGTTCTCCCGCACCAATTGACATCGCTCGACCGCCCGGGCGACGATCCAGATCAGGTTTCGGGTGGTGGTTGTGTTGACGCAGACGTAGGCGTCCGCCCCGACTTCGCAGCAGAGGGCCGCCATCTCCTGCTCGCTCTGGGTTCCCAGCACGACGATCGGCTCGTCGGCGCCGCCGGCCCGGTAGCCTTCGAGCAGGTCCAAGGCGTCGAGTTCTCCCGGCTCGTGGCTTACGAGCACGGCGTCGAAGGCATCGTCGCGGAGCCGGGCCAGCCCCGCCACGCTCCCCGCCGCCTCTTCCAGCTCGATCTCCGAAGCGCTGTCGTTGGAAAACGCCTCGGCCAGCCAACCGCCCGTCCTCTGGCGATCGGTGATGTACAACACCCTCATCTTGGGGGGGACGCCGGGCCAGGCGGTCGATGAGCCCTTTGTCCGTAGCCGTTCAAGAGCAATGCCCATGGTCGCTTCCTGCATTTGCGGGCAAAGGGATGGTCTGAAAATCCAGCGCGGTACTCTAGCGATCCGAGGCTACCGGGTCAACCTCGCGCACGGGACCTCGCCGCGTGGGGCAAAACCTGGCACAATGCCCGGTCGTGACCGCGAATTGGCCTTGCGACGGGCCGCGGCCGGCGTAGAATTCCCCCCGCCCTGCCCCAATTGAGCCACGCTGCGATGAGATTAGCCTATTTGGACTGTCCGGCCGGAATCAGCGGCGACATGACGCTGGGAGCGCTGGTCGACGCCGGCGTCGATCTGGCGGAGCTGAACGCCGCGGTCGAGTCGCTCGGGCTTCCCGAATGCCGGCTGGTCGCCCGGGAGGTCAAGAAACGTGGATTTCGGGCGATTCAGGTCACGGTTGAGTACCGGCCGGAAAAGGTCCATCGGCATCTTGGGCCAATCCTCAAGATGATCGACGGCGGCCGGCTCACCGACCGACAGAAGGAGACGGCCCGGCGGATCTTCACCCGACTCGCCGAAGCCGAAGCCAAGGTGCACGGCACGACGATCGAGGAGGTCCATTTCCATGAGGTCGGCGCCGCCGATTCCATTGCCGACATCGTGGGCGCGGCCGTCGGATGGGACCTGCTCGGGGTGGATCGGGTCGTCGCTTCGGCGGTCCCCACCGGTACGGGCAAGATGCGGATGGATCACGGCGAGTCGAGCATTCCCGCCCCGGCCACGGCCGAGCTGCTCGTTGGGATTCCTCTAGCCGAGTCGTCGATCCCCTGCGAGTTGACCACGCCCACCGGAGCGGCCATCTTGGCGACCTTGGTCGATTCCTTCGGGCCGATGCCGTCGATGACCGTGGAGCGGATCGGTTACGGCGCCGGTCAAAGAGACCTGGAGGAGAAACCCAACGTGCTGCGGCTGCTGGTCGGCCAGACGGCGGAGCCCCCGGGCGGCGAGCGGGTTTGGGTGCTGGAAACCAACCTCGACGACATCAGCGGTGAGTTGGTCGGCTACTGCACCACGCGGCTTTGGGAAGCCGGCGCGCTGGACGTCTACGCCACGGCCATCCAGATGAAAAAGAACCGCCCCGGCGTGAAGCTCTCGGTTCTGTGCCGGGAAAGCGACGTCGACGCGGTCGAGACGGTTCTGTTCACCGAGACCACCACGCTCGGCGTGCGCCGGTGGCCCGTAAGCCGAAACGTGCTCGCCCGCCGGGCGCATTCGGTCCAGACGGAATGGGGCCCGGTCGAAGGCAAGCTGGGCGGGGTCGGCGGCCGTTCCCCCCGGTTCGCACCCGAGTTCGAGTCGTGCCGTCGAATTGCCTCCGAGCAGGGAGTCCCGCTCCGCGTCATCTACGAAGCGGCACAGAAGGCGTTTGACCCGAAAGACGTGGAGGGTGAGTGGAGAGGGGTGAGTGGAGAGGGGTGAGTGGAGAGGGGTGAGTGGAGAGGGGTGAGTGGAGAGGGGTGAGTGGAGAGGGGT
>JBDRTC010000026.1:0-3524 GCA_043824335.1 Planctomycetota bacterium
GACCCAGCGGGAGTCGAACCGGGCACCATCCGAAGGATGGTCCTTCCGCCATGGCAAGGCGGCAGGCTGCCGCCGACCAACCTTCGGTCGGTGCCCGCATGGGCGCTTGGTTGGAAGCCGAATTGTCAAAGATCCAAGAGCATCGGGAGGGACTCGAACCCTCGTCTCCTGGTTTTCTCCCCAGGCGCTATGCCGTCTCAGCTACCGGTCCATCGAGTTGTGTTCACCACGAAAAAAGCCCGATGTCGCTTTGACACCGGGCTTCTGGTAGTCTTCCAGGGGGTGGTGGCCAAGTGTCACAAGCGCAAAGGATGCCCGGGCAGCGTATTCGCCGAATAATCGGCTATACGCCCTTGGCATCGCGGTTCGCCTTTGAGACTTGACCACAACGAAATCATCGGTCCTCTTCCTTTGCTTGGGGCTGGGGTCGCCCCGGATGAAAAGAGACTCGGGGCGTCCCTCACCCTCTCTATCGCCAATAGACGCTCGAAACCGTCAGAAAGTTCGCGCCTTTTTCCTCAAACCTGTCGGGTGGGAGCTTAGATGCTCGCGCCTGGCGGTAAGCGACAGGAGAAGACAGGACCGACACAGCCTGGGTCTGAAGAGCTTTGCAGGACCCACGGAAGTTGCAGGTCGGGACTCTACTGGACCTGGGGTGCAGCGACTGCTTCCCCGGCCAGTTGGGCCTGCTGCTGTTGTTCATCGTAGGTACCATAGAACGGCGCGTTGCCGTCAAGCCAGAGGTAGATGCGCTGGCGGTCCTCGTCGCCAAGACGGATTTGGCCTGCGTGGTCGGAGTCGTCTAGAATCTCTGCAAGAGGGCTCATGTCTGCGCCGATCTGCCCCGGCCGGGTGATGATCTCAGCGATGCTGTTTCCTCCGTATTCGTACCACCGGACATAGGGTCTGAGGCTCTCGTACGATCGGGTGAAGATTCCCTCGGTATCGTCCGTCAGTACCAATTGACTCTTCCCCGATCCTTCCGTGCCGTCGTGGCAGCGCACACAGTGTCGATCGAGGACCGGTTGGACGAGTCGCGGGTAGCTGAATGGCCGAGTGCCGTCGGGGCCGGGTAGGATTTCTGACGGCGGCCGCCTCGACGCCATCGCTTCCCTCGCCGCAGGCGGTGTGCCCGGATGCTCGTGGCAGCCAACACAACTGCGTCGTTCGCCGGGTTGAAGATAGGTGACGCTTCGCATGCTCTGTACCGCCCGGCCCGCCCCGTCCACCGCCTGGAAATACAACGGCACGCCGGCCGGCGCTCGAAAGTAGGCAGATCCGTCGGACTCAACGGGAACCGTGCCGAGCAGCATGCGGGCAGATTCCTCGTTGGCGTATCCCATTCGCGGTCGATTGGCGACATACGTTGTCTTGGGAAACACCTGAAAGATCCGCAGCCTGCGGATCGGTCGATTCTCGGGCAGCGGCAGGTGACTCCATCTCACGTCAAACAGCATGAACTCGCCCTGGTCCTTGAGCCTTGGATCACACGCGCTGGGAATCTCCGGCGGTGGCCGACGCGGCACCAGCGGGATCGGACCTACGCACGAGATGCCCGGCTCCCGATAGAGCAACTCCAGATTGCCGAAGCGATCAAAGTAATAGATGCCGGTTTCCGTTTCCTGCGTCACGCGGGGGCCCCAGCCGGGCAACGGATCGAAGCTGAAAGCCACCAGAAAGTAGTTCTCCGACAGGGGCCACGGGCTGTGGAAGTAGCTCTTCGGCCACCCCGGAGCCTCGGGAAAACAGACCTCCGGCGTAAGCACCTCCAGGGAATCGAAACGGTCCTGGCCGGTCTGTCGGTCCAGCCTTGCCCGTCGCGGATCGAAGATCACCAGGGAACCACCGACCGGCGAATGATGGGCTCCGGCCACAAAAACAATCCGGTCTGATCCGGGAATCGCCCGGGGCTGGAAGCAGGTGCTGATCTGCTTGGTGTAGTTGCCGAACAGCGCCCGCGGATTGCTGCCGTCCGGGTTGCACACCCACAGCCCGTGAAAATGGGCCGCCGACCGATCCACGTAGTCCCACCGCGAGTAGACGATCCGCCCGTCGGTCAACACCGAGGGGTGCCACTCGTTGGTTTCGTGAAAGGAGAGCGTTCGTACGTTCCCGCCCGATGCATTCATGCGGTGTAGAGTGTACGTCGGTATCGGCTCGACGGAGCCGCCGCAGCGGCAAAATCCTCCGCGGCGGGTGGACATGAAGGCGACCTCGCCGTTGGGCAGCGGGCAGGGATCAAAGTCGTCGTCCGGCCCCTCGGTGAGCTGCTGGAGGTTGTTGCCGTCGGCGTCCACCGAGTATATGTGGAAACAAGACCGTCCGGGTGAGAAATAGTTCAACTCAGCCGGCACCTGGTCTGCCGGTGGGAGCTTCGTCCAATCTCCCATCGGCGGGCGGCCGCGGTCGTATTGGCTCAGCGGGGCAAAGGCGAAGTAGATGGTCTTTGCGTCGTAGGACAAGGCCGGCGTCGCGTAATTTCCTTTCGGCAGCCCGTCGCCGATCAGTTCCCGCACCTCGATCGAGCGCCCCGGCTGCTGGAGAATCGCCACCCCGCCGCCGGCAATTCCCCCGTAGTCGTAGTAGTAGCCGACGTACTCGTGCAGCATCTGCATGATGAAGCGGCGTCGCTTCAGGAAAAGAATGGGTTTGTCGGCGAGCAGCGGGTTCTTCAGAGCCAAATTCCGCGCGGCCCCGCGGAGCTGCCGGTACAAGGCGAGCCGGGCCGAATCGTCCAGTGATTCTGCGCCGTCCACCTGCGGCCGTAAGCGGTCCAATGTGCCTGACTCAACCTGAACGTCCGGGCAATGCGGCATCCGACGGAGATCCTCCAGCAGCCTATCCGCTCTGGCCAGCACGTCCCGGATCGCCTCGGGGGCTTGCGGTGTCCGGCCGAGCCGCTTTTCCTGGGCGGCCCAGTCGGCTTCGACCATCGCCTTGACGTTCGCCCCGTCGATCGTAGAGGCGCAGAAGGCCACTTCCGCCGCCGGCCCCAATAGGGCAACGGTAACCAGGCACGTCCATCGGCCGGGCAAAGAAATCATGTGTCAACCCATCTCAAGTGAGGTTTCTCTGCTTTTCAGAACATTGAGGTGCAGATCACCTGCGAGACGTCACTTCTTCTTCGGCTTCCACCCGTGCTCGCTGAACTGCTTTTCCATGGCTCCCTGCCGTCGATTGTAAATGGGCATGTAGGGTTACGTCTAACAGTTGCGCTGCCATGACCACTGGTCGTCCCCAAAGAGCGTCAGCCGCCACCTGGGGGCCTTTGCGGGGCCGTACGGGGCGACCTCGTGGCCTCCACCCAATTCCCGCTGCTGTTGCAGGAGTGCCACACCCAACTCTTCGTCACTGGGTCAGGTCCTGTAGGGATGGGCGAGAAAACAGCCGGGACGGTAAGCACTGTGGCTTTCCAGGTCGTTGGACCCGGCACGTCCCGGCCGAGGGATGTTGTAGCAGGTGTTATGCCTGTCCGAAATGCTTGCCGTTTAGAGCGGTGAAATAGGTGGAGTAAGAGCTTCCTC
>JBDRTC010000027.1:0-8281 GCA_043824335.1 Planctomycetota bacterium
GGTCGCCGCGCTCTCCCAGGCCCACACGCTCCGGATCCGGCCGCCCCACTCGAAGTGCATGAGCTGCTTCTACGGCGACCGTATGGAGAAGCTCGCACCGATCAAGGAAGACAACCTCTTCGAGGCCATCGACGCGATTCAGAAGAACCCCGACATTCCCGTGACACTCATCCGCGGAACCTGCATGATCTGTCCGCCCTGTTCGCGCTACGATCCCAAGACCACCCTGTGCCTCGGCGGCAGGAGCATGGCCCTGCGCGACCAGAAGAAAGACTTGGATGTCCTCCAGAAGCTCGGGTTGAAGTACGGCGACACGCTCCCGGCGCGGAAGCTCTATGAACTGCTCTACGAAAGGGTCCCGTCGACGCGGGACATCTGCGGCTGGGGCGACGGCAAGGAGCGGGCCCCCGAGTGGAGCATCTGTGGCGACCCTGAGGGGAGGGAAGCGTACCGCAACGCTCGGGCCGCGAAGCTGGGGCTCAAGAGCTGAAGGCTCGGCCGGATGCCGCCTGGCTGACACAATGACACCCATTGCCAAGGAGCAACACGATGCATCGACACCTAATGTCCTTCCTCCTTACTGTGCTGTTGCTGCCGCAAATGATCTTCGCGGCGGAGCCAATTCGTGTCGGCTGCTTTGATGTTGATGCTTCTCCGCCGGTGGGAAGTCCGCTGGCGTACGACCCGGCCAAGGGTGTCCAGACACCGCTGAGCTGCCGTGGTGTCGTCCTGGCCGGAGCGGGGAAGCCTGTCGTGCTGTGTGCCGTTGACTGGATCGGGATTAGCAATGGTGGGCAGACCGTTTTCCGAGAGAGCCTCGCCAGCGCGGCGGGGACGGAGCCGCAAAGGGTCGCCGTGCACACGTTGCACCAGCACGACGCTCCGCGATGCGACTTCGCGGCAGACGATCTGCTCAGCCAATACGGACTTGAAGGCGTGGGTTTCGACCCGGCTTACGCAAGGGATGTTATCGACCGCGCGGCCGCCGCCGTGAAAGTGGCGTTGGCCGGCGCGAAGCCGGTGACGCATCTCGGCATCGGGTCCGGGGTCGTCGAGAAAGTGGCGTCGAACCGGCGGATCCTTGGACCGGACGGAAAGGTGATGCACACCCGCTGGACGGCCACGACAGATCCGAAGATCCGCGCGTTTCCCGTGGGGACGATCGATCCGGAACTCAAGCTCATCAGCTTCTTCAGCGGCGACGAACCGATCGCCGCGTTGACTTACTACGCCACGCATCCACAGAGTTACTACCGCACCGGCCTGGCCAATCCGGACTTCCCCGGACTCGCACGCAACGCGCGGCAGAAGGAGACCGGGGTCCCGCATATTCACTTCAACGGGGCCGGAGGAGACATCGGGGCAGGCAAGTTCAACGACGGCTCGAAAGAGAACCGGCAGGTCCTCGCGGACCGTGTTGCCGCCGGGATGAAGCACGCTTGGGAGAACATGGAGAAATCACCGCTCTCGGCGGAAGACGTCGGCTGGTCCGTCGAGCCTGTCGTTCTGCCGGTGTCCGAGCAGATGGACGAAGCTGCGTTAACGAAGACGCTCGAGGACGAGAACGCCAACGCCCAAGACCGTTGGTATGCGGCGAAGAATCTCATCTGGCTCGGGCGCTGCCAAAGCGGCGACACGATCGACATTTCCTGCCTGACGCTGAAGACGGCCCGCGTGTTACACATGCCGGGCGAACTGCTCATCGAATACCAGCTTGCCGCTCAGAAGCACCGTCCCGACCTGTTTGTCGCGATGGCCGCCTACGGGGAATACGCGCCCGGCTATATCGCGACGGAGATCGCCTATAGCCAGGGCGGATACGAAGCAAGCCCCGGAGCTTCGAAAGTCGCCCCGACGGTCGAAGGCGTTCTCATGGGAGCGATTCGAAAGCTGCTTGGATCAGAGTAGAGAGTATTCACCGGGCAACAGAGATCGAAGGGCCCGAAGCGGCGGGCGGTTACGCCTCGACAGTCATTTGAATACGCTGGATCTCGTTTCGACCGGATTTGGGGAGCGGGCGGGGCAAGGGCTGCGCGATGCCATTGGCGTCGATCGTGCGGCAGCACAACTCGCACTCTCCGACGTCTGGTGCCGTCAGCAGAGCTGCCCAGTGCGCGATCGCGTAGCGCAACGGCCAGGTCAGCGGCCGTCCCTGAGCGTCGAATTGGCGCGGGATGGGCGGCAGCGGGCCGTCGGGTAAGCCGCCGCCCCAACGTTCTGGGGGCGGCAGGATTTCGGCATCTTTCCAGGCGGCCTGCGTCAGGTACGGGTCGTCCGCCGATGCAGACTGCCCTGCCGGCTGAAGGCAATACTGAACCTTGCTCAGACCCGACATGCCCACCTGGGCCACACCCGTGAGAGCCGCCGGCTGGCTCGCCTTGAGTTTCTTCGGCGTATTCAAGAATCGGGCGAAGGTCTTCATCGTGGTGTCTACGTCGTTGTTCTGCCCGGCGTAGGTATCGTTGGGCTCTGGGCTGTTGGTGAGGACCACGCGCTCGAGCCACTTGATCGACTTGAAGCCGTAGCCATCGGGAACCACCAGCCGCACTGGCCCGCCACGTTTGGACGCCAGCCAATCGCCATTCATCTTATAGGCCAGGATCACGGGCTGTTCGCCGGGCGGGTCTTCCAGCACTCGGTTGATCGAGAGCGAACTCTGGAATCCCGGCCCCGGCTTCGAGCTGTCGCTGTGATAGCCGTGGTACCAGACGCGGCGCACGTTGGCCACGGGGCGCGTCATCCAGATCACTTCGCGGAGCGGCACGCCTTCCCACAAGCCCATGCCGAAGACCCTGTCTACGTTCAGGCAGGTCATCGCCTTCATGTAGCGCACAGCGTGCTTTTCGGCTAAGGCCATCAGGCCCGACCAATCCAACGCGGTGCCGAGTTCCTTGGAAAGCGGACGTTCGATCTGAACGTCGCTCGTCGGGTCGGCAATGACTTCAAGCTGCCAGGTATCGCGGTCCAAGCCGACTTCGCGGCGTTGTTCCGGCGTCAGCTTGTACGGCGGTGGATTGCCGCGCCCGCCACCGGCGAACGTGGCCTCTGGAGTGAGGTATTCGAGCTGGGCGATGGCCTCGGCCAGCAGCCGATCGCTTTCGGCATTCTGGGCCAACAGCGGGGCACACGCCAACCCCGCTACACCCGCCGCGCCGAGTTGCAGGAAGTAGCGCCGAGTCACATCACGATGTTCTTCGAGAAGCCGATGGTTTCGGTCCATGTTTGCTCTCCCGGACTCAACGCCGCCCCTTGCGATGCGTGAGAACACCAACGAAACGTTACATTGCCAACTGGCCAGACAGCTTAACATGAAAGCACGATCGCACCAAGTAGTGAGAAATAGCAATCTGCGACTATCGGATTCAGCTTGCTCAACGCCCCAGCCAGAATGAGCGACGCCACCACATATGCAATTCGACTGTTCATGTTTGCCTTGAAGGACGCGACGGGCAGGATATCCTCAGCCTTTGAGCGAGCATATGAATTCATTGGCGTGGGGAAAGCTTGAACCCTGCGATGCCCCACGGCGGCAGAAGGCCGGTGGTGATCGTCCCGGTTGTGGTCCCGTGGGGTGTGATTTTGCCGTCTTGCCCGTCAATGCGGCTCACGTCGTACTCGCCCGACATTCCCAGCACGTCGGTTTTGAGCGTCACAGTCGCCTCGGCGGAGTCCGCGCTCAAGTTCGCCGCGACGACCAGGTAGACGGCATCGCGGCCGTTTTCTTGGCGGTAGACCACCCCTTCGAAGCTCGGCGTCGACCACGTCGCCGCCACCCGGTTGCAGCTAGGCAGATTGAAGATCACGGCCTTCTCGACATCGATGGCCGCCAATACCCGCCAGTAGGGCAAGACAAACAGGTTGACCGCATCGTCGGGGTCCAGCGTGAAAAGCGTCGCGTCCTTGCGCCGCTGGAGCCCCAAGCCGACGTGAGGATAGAATCCCCAGGCGGCCATCTTGGCCACGCCCTCCGGCTGGGTGAACGCGGGCGAATCGAGCGTCCAGGGCATGCACGGCCCGCCTCCCATCATCCCGAGAAATACGGCGTTGTCCCGATTGGAAAACATGCCGTGGTCGGCCCCAGCCTCGCCGGGCAAATAGCCGTCGAAGGCCAGGTTCGCCAGCAACCCGCCCGCCCCGAAGCCCTGATGCCCGATCAGAAAACCCTTGCGGCCGACTAGGTCGCGCAGCTTCCTGGTATAGAAAAAGTACTCCCGGGCGGGCAAGCAGCTTCCGTCCTCCGAATAGTGCGTATCTGCGAAGGCAGTCTCGGGCTGGTAACGGTGCTCGTGGTAGGCAACGCAGTGAGGCCCATGCCAGTCGACGTACAGTCCGTCCCAATCCCGCCTGCAATACTCCTCGAAAAAGGCCGCGTCGAGGGCGTACCGCTCGATTCCCCGCTTGTACAGGCCGAATCGCATCCCCTTTTGGTGGGCATAATCGATCGTGCGGCGAAGCGCCCCTTCGTCGCGCACGACCCGGTAGTCGGCATGGGGCCGGCCGTTGCTGCCGCCCTGGAGCATCCAGTCGTTGTGTAGAATCAGCATCGTCCCGCCGTGGGCTGCCATCTTGTCGATTTGTTCTTTGGTCGGATACCATTCCGCGAGGGCCGTTCGATCCAGATAGTTAATCCAATGGTAGACCCGTTGTCCAACGACGTTGCTCTTCGCAAATCCGGTCGCCGCCGCCCCCAGGCCGAGTGCGAAGCGGTTGTGGTACTGGTACGGTCCGCGGAGCGTGGCAGCGCCCTCGGCCAGCGACCAGGTGAAGCGACCGGGGACGTGCTCGAAGGCGCTCTTGCCCGCCATCGGTGTATTCCGTTCCACGATTGCTTGGATCTCGTTGGTGAAACTTCGTTCCGGATTTGTTCCCAGGGCCAAGCGGGCCGACTCGAAGCTCTTGCCGATCGGGCGGAAAACGACTTCGCGGTACTTGGCGCATTGGGTTGCCGCGCGGTCCAAGACCAGTGAAAGCCTCGCGCCGGTCAACTCGGCCTGTCCTTCCGGCAGACTGTAGTCGAGTCCCACGAAGACGGCCCCTTCGGCGCAGATTTCGTATGTCAGCCGCACGCCCCAGGGCGAGGCTTCTCCGTCGGCGGTGCGGGGCACGGCGGCGACCTGGAACCGGATCAACTCCGGCGTGGCATGAAACTGCTCGATCCGTGCCCGGCTATCGTGGACAAGCAGATACTCCTTGTCACCGGAGTGCAGTTCGACCATCGGGCAAACCTGCCCGTCGCCGCCCAAGACGCGGTTCCAGTTCGTGCCGTCGAACAACCGCAGCTCGGTAATCTGTCCCCCTTTGGCGGAATCGACGTGGATGCGGAAATGGTCCCCCTCGATCAGGACCCGACCGTTCTGTTGAACTGCCGACAATTCCGCCCGAGCGGATGGAACCCAGGCCGCTCCCATAACCAAGAC
The DNA here is from genome assembly GCA_043824335.1 of Planctomycetota bacterium. Classification (GTDB taxonomy): domain Bacteria; phylum Planctomycetota; class Planctomycetia; order Pirellulales; family Thermoguttaceae; genus JBDRTC01. The sequence goes on from JBDRTC010000027.1 coordinate 5,418, forward strand.
GAGCATCGAGATTACGGCTCGCAATTCAATTCTCCTTGTCGGCGGTCTGCTTTCAAACGCACCTACTGCAAGTTCAGCCGGGATTCCCAGGATTTCAAGGGCGGTACACGGTCCGTAAGCGTTCACCTCCTGGGTAAGTAAGAGCCCACGGGAGTGCTAGGGCACGCTACCGTGTTCACCACTTAGATCTCTGAGAGACACCTCCAACCGTTGGATGGTCAGGGCATTCTGCCCCTTGCTGGCGGCCTTTATCTCATGGACCTCGGTTCCTGCCAAGGCCGTCGCGGGAACGCTGAAGGAAATCAAGCGAAGTCCATCTTTCGTTGTGTCGTCGTTGCGAACCTCGCACGCGTTTCCGTTAACCCAAACCATGGGCACAGGCATGGGAGTGCCCTGCGAAGACGCAACCCCGATCAACAAGTCGCAGAGCCAGCGGTTGTCCGGGATTGGCCCGAGCCTCATTGGAAACACCACTTCCTTGCCGGTCGCCGGCAAAGGCGCCCGGTATTCTTCTCCCGGCGCCGTGATGTCTCTGTACGTGACTCCAATCGACCGCGGCTGCTTCTCGAGCAAGTCATGGGAAGCCATGGCCTTGAGGGTCTTCTGGTACACGGGCAGAGGCCGGCCAAGAGCCGGATCCTGGAAGAAGTTGAAAAGGTAAACGGCATCCGCACCCTGGGAGAGAACGGAGACGGCGGCCCCGGTGGCGAGCTCGGGCGTAACGATGGAGGCCGGCCCGCCCGGGTACGGCTGGTACCGGATCTCGAGCCCCCCGGCCAGGGTCACGTTCGACGTTCTGAGCATCTCGCGCCACTGCTGGATGGGCATGTCGAATTCCAGGGTGGCCCATCGCGGGGTGACAACCAGCAGATCGATCAGCCCTTCGGTGGCCCAGGTAATGGCATCCAATCCCAAACCTAATGCGGTTTCCGGCCGGGAGGGCACACGGACACCGAGGCGAATGGGGTGTCCCCGCTTGGCCGCCGCGTTTGCGACCTGCTTGCGGACTTCGCGCATCCAGCCGGTCAGAATCGGGGCCCCTTCCGCTTCCTTCCCTGCGCTGAACAGATAGGGATCACGCATGAAGTCCAGCTCCAATCCGTCCACGTCATACCTCTGGAGGGTTTCAACGACCAACGCCATGAAATAGTCGCGGACCTCCTGGTTTGCATAGTCCAGGCAGGTCGCATAATACCCCGAGCAATTCTGCCTGACCAATTGGGGGTTGTCCTTCCAGAAACTCCCGTGAAATGGATGGGCCGGAACGTTATTGTAGTGGCAGTCATTCATCCGCAGGGTGATCCACGGCGAAATCCCGTGATGCCGGCAGCGCTGGATGACCCGGGCCGGATAGTCAATCCCCTGCTCGTGGACGGCCAGCATGTTACCGATGCCGTTGCGAAATGCCGGCACATCATTTCGTGGCATTGGCGCAAGAAACGGCTGGTCATCCGGGCCGGCCGGATCGTAGCCGTCCCAGAAGGATTCCCACGCATGGCTCTGATAGTTGGTTCGCCGGGCATTGGTATTGCAGAGGAACACGGTTACGCCGGCATCGGCCATCACGTCGACATACTGGTCGATGGTTTCACCTGCTTTCCCCTCGGGGATCTGATGGTACCAGAAGAAATTCGTGCAGTCTTCATTGTGGAAGAGTCCCTTGATCGGCTCTGCCTCTACGCTAATTGCCGTGAGGATGAACGTGCTCACAGTGAGACAAAGAACCGGTCTCATCCAGGGGCATTTGCGCTGTTGGGACTGTCTGATCATGTTTGACACCTCACCCGGGATTTCCCATGTGGCCTCTGCCCGGATACGCTCCCGGCAGGCAGCACTTCACAGCCTTTCAGGGCTCTCGGGACGCCCCCGGGAGCACTTCTCCTGAATGCACGGTCCCCATTCTGCGGCGGCCCCTCACGCTTGTCAAGCGTGTGTTGCCCCCATCCTTCTCCGCGAGGAGAAAGTGTCGAACAGGGACGTGAGTGTCCTCGCCAGGAATCGAACCTGGTCTGCGACCTCCGCAAAGTCGCGTGCGAATCCGGCACACTCCGAGGACGGAATGGCTGAGAGTGGAGCCACCGGGAATTGAACCCGGACCAGCCAGTCTGCCGAACTGGTGTCTTCCCGTTGGACCATGGCCCCGCGAGTGGACCGCCGGGGAGTCGAACCCCGATTACCTGGGTGCAAACCAAGCGTCTTCCCATTGGACGAGCAGCCCGAAGGAGAATGATGAATTCGGAAGGATGAATGAGGAATTCGTTCGGTATGTGCCCAGTCTATTCATCATTCAGCACTTCCCCAGTGACCGAGGTGGGAGTCGAACCCACAATCACCAAGGTTTGAGCTTGGCCGCTCTGCCGGTTGGCGTACCGTGCCGTGGTAGTCGAGAGTTGAGAGTCCAGAGCCGAGAGCCGGAACGGAAGCCACGTCATTCAATGCCTCTTGCTCTGGACTCTCGACTCTTCACTCTCGACTGTCTCAAGCGTCCCCGATGGGATTTGAACCCACGATCTCCTGCGTGACAGGCAGGCGAGCACTCCAGGCTGCTCCACGAGGACGTAGAGAAATGATGAATGCGGAACAATGAATGATGAATGGCCGGTATGAAGCCAGCAGTGGAATTCATCATTCAGCATTCATCCTTCATCATTCTCCGAAGTAGCCCTGGGCGGACTCGAACCGCCGTTCATCTCCTTGTAAGGGAGCCGCCTTCGCCGCTAGGCCACAGGGCTGTCATTCTCGTCAGTGGACCCAGCGGGAGTCGAACCGGGCACCATCCGAAGGATGGTCCTTCCGCCATGGCAAGGCGGCAGGCTGCCGCCGACCAACCTTCGGTCGGTGCCCGCATGGGCGCTTGGTTGGAA
>JBDRTC010000028.1:0-4529 GCA_043824335.1 Planctomycetota bacterium
TGAGAAGTCATGGTTGATGATTCATGATTGATGATTGATGATTGTTCGTCAGTTCCTCTTCTCTCGCCCCTCACCCCTCACCCCTCACCTCTCGCCCCTCGCCCCTCACCCCTCTTGCTAGGAATACGTCACCCGCGGGTCCACGACCGCGTACAAAACGTCGGCCAACAACTGCCCGGCCAGGGTGAGGATGGAGAACATCAACGTCAGGCCCATGATCGTGGGGTAGTCGCGCTCGGTGATCGCCTCGAAGAAGAGCCGTCCCATGCCGGGCCAGGTGAAGATCTGCTCGAGAATCACCGAGCCGCTCAGCAGGGCCGGCAGGGTCAAGCCCATCAAGGTGACGAAGGGGATCAACGTGTTGCGAAAGGCGTGGTTGACGATCACCCCAAAGGGGCCGACCCCCTTGGCCCGGGCCGTGCGGATGTAGTCCTGCCGGATCACCTCCTCCATGTTCGACTTGACGAACCGGCTGAAATAGGCAAGGCCGCCATAGGTGAAACAGGTGACGGGGAGGATCATGTGCCTAAACACGTCCCATGCCTTGGCGGGGATGGAAAGCTCCGCGTAGTTGTCGCTCACCATGCCGAACAAAGGCAGCTCGAACACGGTCCCTTCGAGCCGGACGGCGAACAACACCAAGAGAAACAAGGCGGCCACGTAGCCCGGCAGCGAATAGAGCATGTAGAGAATGGTGCTCATCACCCGCTCGTCGGGCCGCCCGCTCCGCACCGTGGCGAACAGCCCCATGGGCACGGCCAGCAGGTAGGCCAGGAAAAGCGAGGTGGCCGACAAGAGCATCGTCGGCCCGACCCGCTCTCCGATCAGCGTGGTGACCGGCTGCTTGCGGGAGATCGACCGGCCCAGGTCCAGCCGCGCCAGGTTCCCCACCCAATGCACGTACGCGCTCGGCCAGGGCTTGTCGAGCCCATAGGCCTTCTCCATCCGCACGATGTCTTCTTCGCGGATCTTGCGGCTGGGATCGACTTCCCCCAACTGAAACGTCAGCGGCGTGCCCGGCATGTTGCGGACCAGCCCGAAGATCACAAACGTGATCAACAGCAGCGTCACCGCGCCGAGCAGGAGCCGCCGACTCAGGTAGTTCAGCATGGCGTTTTCGCAGGGGAGCCAAACCAAAGAGGGGAACGGCGCACGAGAGCGGCCGGATCAGGGGACCGCCGGCCTGTAAATGCTGTCGAACCCGGGGCCGTAGCTGTACGGACCACGAGGGCTGAACACGTAGCCCCGCAAGTTCTTGTTGAACCCGTAAAACGCAGGCCGATAGTAGAGCCAAGTGTAGGGCTGGTCTGCGTAAAGGATCTCGTGAATTCGGCGATAGGCTTCCGCCCGCTTCTCGGGGTCGAACGTCTCGCGACCTTCCTGGAAGAGTCGATCGACTTCCGGGTTGGAGTACTGGACGAAATTGCGGCCCTGATCGGATCCCCAGATGTTCTCCGAGGTATCCGGGTCGGCGCCGGTTCCCCAGCCGCCGTGGTAGGCCTGGAATTCGTGCAAGCGGGTTTTCTCCTGCATGACGGTGAATTCCATCGGCCGCACGTTGCAGATGACGCCGATCTGGTCCAGGTTCTCCTTGAGCAGGTTGCAGATGGCGATCCGTATGGGAAGGTTGGCCGTGAGGATGCTGAACTCGAACTTCACGTCGCGGCCGCCGACCCGCTTGTCCCGAATCCCGTCGCCGTCGTGGTCGCTCCAGCCGGCCTCATCGAGCAAGGCTTCCGCCCTATCGAGGTCCTGCTTGTATGGCGGGGGCGGGTTCTCCGGCGCCCAGGGCGAATCGGGATGAAATGTTCCGGCCGAGGGTTCGCACAGACCGTAGAGGAGCTTGTCGAGCAGCTCGTCGTGATCATACGCGTACGACATCGCCTTGCGAACCCGAACGTCGGAGAAGAACGGCGTCTTCACGTTCCAGCCGAAGTGGAAGCTGGTCCATTCGGTCGCGTAGGCCTTGGTGTTCTTTTCGTAAAAGGCGTCGTCGCCCGTCTTGGACTGCCACGCCTCTTGATTGAGCAAGAACTCCTCAATATCACCCTTGGTCAGAGCCAGCAGCGCGACGCTGGGCTCCTGAATGATGCGAAAACGGATCTCCTTGAAGGGGGGCTTGTCGCGGACCTGTTTGCCGCCGTGCATGTAGTATTCTTCGCGGCGCTCGAGGACGATCTCCTTGCTCCGGGTTCGGCTGGCGATGGAATAGGGGCCCCCAACCACCGGGTTGCGCTCGCGGTCGACGTGGTGCTCGCTGTCTTGGAGCGTGGGATCCTCGTTGATCGACTCCTCGTAAACGTGCTTGGCAATCACGGGAAAGTTGAGGTTCCACACGTTGGTGGCCAGCGCCTCCTTGTGAAAAAACACCAGCGTGTGGTCGTCGTAGGCCTCGATCCACTTGATCCTGTCGGTGCCGCTGCGGACCGCCGGGACCGGGACGGCTCCCGACATGATCACCCGGAACGAAAAGACCACGTCGTGCGCGGTGATCGGCTTCCCGTCCGACCAGGTCAGATCGTCGCGGACCACCACCTTGTCGTACATTCGGTCCTTGCTCGTCTGCCACGACTTGACCGTGTCGCTGATGGCGTGAGGAACGAATTCCCAGTTGAAGCCAAACAGCCCGAAATTAGTCAGCCCGGTCACTTCGAACTCGGTGACCGAACTGACCATCAGCGGATTGGTGCTCTTCACGTCGAATAGCGCGTGCCGGTACATTGCGGCGTTCCAGTCGACTTGGCCGTCGCTTTCGGGGAGGCGTCCCAACGCGCTGAGAATCTTGGCGTTGGCCTCCGGGGACGTGTTCCTAAGAGAGAGCGCCTCCTGGACCGTGGCCAAGGGGGTCTCGCCTGCCTGCCGCTCGCGCATCAGTTGCATCGAGTTCAGAACCGGCTGGTCGATCCACTCCACCTCGGCATTCAATTGCTCCAGGGTCGGCGGATCGAACGGCTCGATGAGATCGCCGAGGACAAACTCCCCCTTCTCGGCTTTCGCGCCGGCGGCGCCCTCGGAATCCGTGGCGGTGTCGGCCGGCGGTGGGCCGATCTCGCTCGGGGGCGGGCAGCCGCCGCAGACGACCAGGGTGGCAGTCAGGAACGCTAAGTGGGACAAACTAAAGACTGCACGGTGTACATGGGGTGCCACGGGCATCTTGCCCGTGCACTGGCGAGACGCCAGTGGCACCCGACGGCGCAGGCTTTTCCTTGTCCCACTTAGAAGAAGACCATCTCTCGTGGGCATCGCGGCGTTAACCTTTCTGATCGGAGAACCACTAGGGCGTGTCGTCGGGCGGACCTGGCCGTTTTTTCTGGTATTGGCGGCTGGCGCTTTCGAGGGTGCGGCGTTCTTTTCGCGTCAGACTTTCTTCGCCTTCTCGATGGAGCTTCTCCAGGATCCGGTCAACCTCCTTGCTCAACTCTTGATCCTCGCGCTGCCGCCGATCGGGGTTGTGCACCTGCAGCTTGGGCCGCGACTTGAGCCACCCGAACAAGGCCCAGCCCGGGGTCAAGCGGATCAGGTTCCACCGGCCCCGTTGATAGAGGAGGGCGAACGCCGCCCCGCCCAGGTGAGCGGTGTACGCAATGTGGGCGCCCTCGGAGTTAATTGCCCCATACACGTCGCTGAAAACCACCAACAGGCCGACTACCCAGGCGGGCATGGGGATCACAAAGAACAGTAGCAGGATCCGCCGGGGGAAGTTCAAGGCGTAGAGGACGACGATCCCCGTCACGGCGCCCGACGCGCCGACCACGGGCACGTAGTCGGGGGCCCCTTGCAGCTTCTGGATGACGACGTACGCCACCGCAGCCACCAGCAACATTGCCAGGTAAAGCCTCAAGAACTCCTTGCGCCCGTAAAGGCTCTCCACGTCGCGCCCGAGAAAGAAGAGCACCAACATGTTGCCCACGAGGTGCCAGTAGTCGGGCGGGGGCGAGTGGGCGAAACCGTAGGTGAGGAATTGCCACCAGCACAACGGGTTCGTGAGGCTTGACCCCTTGACGGCCATATGGTAGGTGATCCAGCCCAGCTTTTTGGAGAAGATCACCTCCATATCTTCCGGCGTTAGGGCGTCAGACGACTTAAACGCCAAATCGGGGGGAAGTCTCAAATCAGGCTGCGTGAAGAGCCCGTTTGCGAAAAACAGGACCACGTTGATCAGGATCAGCATGCCGACGATCGTTTGCGGGCCTCGCAGCCGGTGCTGCGGTTGCCGCTCCCGATAGTAGTCCCGGTCGTAGATGCCCATACTGCTTCTCTAAAGTCGCTGGTTCCGCCAGTGCCGCGTTCTTCGATGACCGTCCCGTTCCCTAATTGTGCGCCAGGATCCGCGAAACGGCCAGGGCAGTTCCCGCTCGGATCGGCAAGTGAGCCCGGATTATTCACAAAGGCCGTAGCACAGGCGTCCAGCCTGTGGCTGGGCACCACAGGAAAGATGCCTGTGCTACTCGGGCGGCGTATGAATTATGAATAAGGTTCATCCGGGATTTGCGTACGTGGAAGGCACACACCAGGAGTACCGGTGCCTC
>JBDRTC010000029.1:0-5351 GCA_043824335.1 Planctomycetota bacterium
CAAATCGCTGCTGTCTTTTTCTTCCGTGTTCTCGTTCTCCGCGGGCTCGTCGCTTCCGCCCAGGCCCGGGTCGAGGCTCGTGGCCGGAGAGTCGAACACGCCGCCGTTTTGAACCGGTGGGGACAGGGTTGGGGCGAAGAAAGCCGGAGCGAGCGCCGCCGGCAGTTCGGGCGACGGGACCAGCGGGGCGCCGGCCGCCCGGTCGGCCCGGGCTTGCATCTCGGTCAGGGCCAAGGCCAACGCCGGGCGCGGGTCCTCGACCATCACCTTCAGCGTTTCGACAACGCTCAAACCTCCTTGCCCCGGCCCGGTGTCTTCCGTCACCCGAACGGTCAGCTCCACCGGGTCAGCCGGGTCGTGATCGCGGAGGAAATCCTCGGGCACGTCCCAAGTGATTTCGCCGCTGGTGGGATGAATCGAAGCGCCCTCGGGGCCTGCGTCGAGGCTGTAAAGGAGCGGACTTGCGTGCGCCGGGTCGTCGGTGTCGTGAGCCCCCACGGTGACCCGAAGCTGGTCGCCCGGGGCAACCGTCTGCGTGCTGATCGGATCAAACGCCGGCGGATCGTTGACTTCGCGGACGTCGACGTTGAACGTTTCTTCGCCCATGGCGCCGTATTCGTCCCACACGCGAACCGTCACGGCGAACTGCTGGCCGCCCTGCGATTCGCTCGCGGTCCAGGCGAACCGGCCGGTGGTTGGATCGATGCTCGCCCCTTGGGGCGAGTCGGGCCCCAGGTCGAAGGTCAGGGTGTTTGCCGGGAGGTCGTCGTCGGTGGCAAGGACGTCGAAGAGCAGCGCCACGTGCTCGTCGACGGCCTGATCGCCCGTTCGGTCGGCGACCGGCGAGATCGCCGGCGGAACGTTCACTTCCCCGACCTTGACCAGGATCGGCTCCTTCGTTCCCCCGCCCGCCTGGGTCACTTCGATCACGATCGCGTACAACCCTGGCCCGTCGGGCTCTGTCGTCGGCCAGGTGAGTTGGCCGGTTGTCGCGTCGAGCGACGCGCCGGTCGGCACCCCGGGCGCGAGGGCGAAATCCGCGGGGCCGGGGCCGGCCGTGGAGCCCGCCTGGTGTTCGAGAAGCGCCCCTTCGTCGACGGAGAGGACCGTCAGCTCGATGGGCACGGCGGCCGGGCTCATGAGGTCGACCGTCTCGTCGAGGTTGCCGATCTTCACCTCCTGGTTGCGGAGCGCCTGGACGGCCGTGATCGCGTGGACCCCGTCGGTCCAGGAAAAGGAGGGATCGGTTTCAACGATGGCCGAGTCCGACTGGGCGGTCGTTCGGCCGATGAGCTGATCGCCGGCGTAGAGCGACACCTCGGCCCCCGCGACGAGTCCGTCAACGCGGAAGTGGAACGTGCCCGTGGGCGCGCTGGTGGCTGTGAGTTGGCTGGCGACGGCGGACCCGGAGATGAGATCGAGGCCGGTCGGAGCGTTCGGGGCGATGTAGACGGGCACGGCCTGGGTGTCCCAGGTTTGGTTGTCCCAGTTTGACGATCTCCGTGCGCCGACGAAGATCCCGTGTACGCCCACCAGCCCGTTTTTCGGCGTGACAGTCGTCACGCCGGTGTCGGAGTTGATGTCGAGTTCCAGGTCGTCGTTGGCCGGGGAGACGCCGCCGCCGTAGTAGATTGTGTCGCCCTCCACGTCGAGCCCTTTGAGCAGGATCGTGGCCTGCGTGTCGATCGTGGTCTCGACGGGATTGACGGGAAGCAGGTAGGGATTGGCGTTTACTGTGTCGGCCTCGATGACCACGTGGAAGGTCTGCTCGGCAAAGCCGCCGGCGCCGTCGCTGACAGAGACCGTTACGTCGGCCTCGCCGGTGGTCCCTTCCGGGGCGGAGAGCATGAGGACCGCGTTTTCGGTGTCGTCAAAGATCTCGACGGAACTCATCACCACGTCGACCAACGGCTTGTCGCTTGCGTTGGTCGCCACCGCGGCGATCGCCTGGCGGACCGATTCGCCCTCGGTCAGGAAGCCGAAGATTGAGTGTTCGTAGTCCAGGTGGCGAGTGGGAGCGGCCGTGATGAAGAACTGCGAGCCGTTCGAATCGTCGCCGCTATTGGCCATCGAAAAGACGCCGGAGCTGGTATGCTGGAGATCCGGATGGAACTCGTCGTCGAAATCGGCCGGGGGCCCACCCGTCCCGTCGCCCAGCGGGTCGCCGCCCTGGATCATGAAGTTCTGGATGATCCGGTGAAAGATCCGATCGTTGTAGAAACCCGGATCGGCCTCGGCCAGCTTGATGAACTCGGAGGTGGTTCGCGGTGCCCGCTGTTCGAACAGCTCGCCCACCATGTCGCCGAACCCCGCCACGGAAATCCGCATGCTTTGGTTGCCCTGGGGAACGGAAGCGGTCAGCTCGGGATTGGCGATGCTGGGGTTCGTCAGTTGGGCGTTGGAGACGCTGGCCGTGAAGGTGAGGGCGTCGCCCTCGTCATCGAAACCGTCCAGTCCGAGGTGCAAAGGCGCGCCCGACAGGAGCGGCACTTCCAACGGCAGCGGCGCGAAGCCGCTGGCCAGCACCAGGCGGGGCTCCAGCGACTCGATCTGGGGCCGTCGAAAGGACCTCAGAGGGGGACGCGAGCCCGAGCTGCGCGCCGGCGGCCGAAGATTTCGCTCCAGAGGCTGCTTCGTCATGATGTGCTCTACGAACTGGCCTGACAAGGATCTGTTCCGACGGGCACCCCGCGTTTTCGGCCGACGTGCCCATGGTTTCCAGCCTAATCGAACTTGCACGATTTGTGTGCAAACGCGACCGGTTTTTCGTCTGCAAACGGCTTCAGGAAGGGCGTTTAGGAGTTATGAAAGGATTGCGACGAGAGAGCACGCGTGGGGAATTCTCCCGGATGGTCTGGAGGGATCGATTTTCGATAAGCTGCTGTCAGCGTTCAAGATGAGCCGGCCCGCCGCGAATAGGCCCTTGTGGTGACGTTTCCCGCACTCCCCAGCTCGAACCGGTCGAAGGAGCTTTGTGATGAGTCACCCCCCCCTGGCGCGTGGTATTTTGGCATGGTGCGTACTCGCTGTGGTGGGCGTGGCGAGCCTGTCCGGACCTACGCTTGCGGAGCGTCCCACCGCGGTGAAACTCTTGCCCGACACCACCGTCGGGCTCTTTTGGGTACCCAGCGCCCCGGAGCTTTCCGAGCGGTTTGGGAACACCGCGATGGTCTGGATTTCCAGGATGCTTCGAGAAAACGTCTCGCCTACCGAACTGCCTACGAAGTTCTCTTCTCACGCGCACTCGGCGCGATTGAAACCTGACGCTGCCCCTTAACCCCAAGAGAAGAGAGGCCTTATCTTGCCCGCAATGTGAAAAGCCCCAAGGGGGGCGGTGTGGGACTCGAGGAGATGGGAGGCTTGACGCTACACGATTACACGGTATCATGTAACCCTTATGAACCGCCCCTCTACACGCAACGTGGATCACGCTGATTCGTCCAGAAAAGTCTCTGACGAGCAGCTAATGGCGGGCGCTCTTAGGGGCTCCATGCCGGCCTTCGAGGAGTTGTACTGCCGGTATGCGCACCGCATTGTGCGATTCGCTCGTCGCTTGATGCGCGACCACCAGGACGCCGAGTCGATCACCCAGGAGGTGTTCCTGAGATTGCTGAAAGATTCTGCCGCGTACGACCCCTCGCGGCGTTTCTCGACGTGGATCTACACGATTGCACGCAATTTGTGCTGGGATGCCCTTGCCCGACGACGACCGGATCTGGTCGGTGACGGTGATGAGTTTCCAGGCAGGGAACCGAATCCGGCCGCACACATGGAGGAGAGGGAAACGGGGCAACGACTCCGCGCAGCCGTGGATGCGTTGCCGCAATTCTGCCGCGAGGTAGTCCAGTTGCGGGTTTTTGAACGATTCACGTACCGGGAAATCGCGCAGATTCTCGGTTGTCCGGAAAGCACGGCCCGGAGCCGAATGGCCTTGGCGATCAAACGGTTGCGAGTCGGTCTCTATCGGAAACTGCCGCCCAGCGAAAATCTTGTGGACGAATCCTCCTCTTGATCGTAGTAACCAGTGGAGGCATTCGTTCATGGCTGGGGACCATCTTAGCGACCGTCAATTGCTGGACCTCGCGATGGGCGAGCCGGCCCCGGAAGAGGCGGACGCGAGCCGCGACCACTGCTCGAATTGCCCGCGGTGCCGAAGGCGCCTCAAGTCTTTACGTCCCTTGGCGGAAGGGTTAGGCCAACTTCGCGAGGCAGAAGACGTCCCTGCCCCTTCAGTGGAACTCTGGCGACGGCTTTCCCAGCGCGCCGAACCCTTGCTGGACGAGTTAAGCCGGAAGCAGAGCCGGCCAGCCGCCCAACGGCCGGTCGCCGCCCGGCGACTCCTCCCGCGGCGAAGTTGGGCTCTGGCCGCATCGGTCCTTCTGGCGATAGGGGCCGCCAGTGGGGGGTGGCTCCTCTTGTCCGGGATGGCTCCCGCGTCCGCAGCGGTCATCGTGGAGACGACGGGCGCGGTGAGGATCGCCCAACCTGGTCACCCAAGCCGGCAGTGTAGGAGCGAAGGGGAACTGGTGCGTGTCGGGGATGTACTGAGTACCCCCGAAGCGGACGGTGCCGTTCGCCTGGATGATGCGACGTGGCTGACACTGCGCCGCGGATGCCGCCTGGAGGCCCAGCCGCCGGGGTCAAGCCGAGAAGCCACCTTCATCCTGCAAGAGGGGAGCTTGTATGTGGAAACAACCAGCAGCACGCAAGGGTGCTGTGTGAAGACCCCCGTGGGTACCGTGCGGTGCAGGAAGAGCAAAACGCTCATTAGCGTCGCTTCCCCGCAAGAATGCACGGCCACAACGCTGGAAGGGGTAGTGGACGTGGAGTGCGCCGGACACGTTGGTGTGGTGTCATCCGGCGTTTGTGCAGAGTTGAAGCGTTCTAAACCATGTTGCTACCGGCCGGCTCGCCCGGAGGAGACTCGATGCGATTGGGTCGACCGGTGCGGACAACCTAAAGAAGGGAGGAAGCCATGAAGCGAACCCGGATGTTGACTCTTGCGGGCTTTAGCACCGTACTGGTTGTTTGGTCGTTGGTTGGCCATGCCGCGCAAGCCACAGCAGAACCCCCCAAGACGCCCGCTTGTAGTGCCGGGACTAGGTGTTGCCCGGAAAATCCCAATGCAAACAGCAAGCGGGACATTGCCACGTTGCCCGCGACGGGAGAGGCCCCCGAGACTGCCGGTGGGCAGGCCAAGTGCTGTGAGACTCCAAAGTCGAAGTGCTGCGCCGAGGGGGAGAGACTTCAGTGCGGCCAAGGCAAGCGCGCGGCATCTCAAGGGTCCGCTACCACAGCCACCAACGGTATGGTGCTGATTCGCGGCGGAGAGTTTGTTCGTGGCGGCAAGA
>JBDRTC010000030.1:0-2589 GCA_043824335.1 Planctomycetota bacterium
ATCAAGAGATACATATCCGCTTTCAGAAAACGGGTTTGCGAAACCTCGACACCTTCGTTCTCTCGCAGATGCTCCAGTGTACGGCGGTCGAACCTGGCCCCGTACACCCTCTCGACGAAAGGGGCGAGTAGCTTCTGCCGCTTCAATAGGTGCGGGTGATTCGAGAAAATTATCTCCAGGATTTTGAATCTACCGCCCGGCTTGAGGACTCTGACCATTTCCGCAAGCGCGGCCGGCTGCAATTCGTCCGGCATAACGCAAAACAGGAACGTGGCAAGGTACCAGTCAAAATGATTGGACGGGACACCAGACAAGCGGGTGGCGTCGAGGCAAAGGAATCTGATGGTGCAGGCTGCTTTTCTCGCTCTTCTTTTCGCAATCCTCATCATGCCGGGACTGAGGTCGATCGCGGTTAGCCGCACCTCAGGGCGATAGCATCTGAGGTTTCTGCCGGTGCCAATTCCCGCCTCCAAGACCGAGCCGGTCACGTCTTCCAGCAGCGAAGGGCGCCAGCGACGATATTGCCTTTCCCAAGGGTAGTCGAGAATATCGTAGAACCAGGAGGTCACCTGATACTTCTTGTAAAGCCGATGATTTGTCTCATTCATCGCATTCTTCATCGGCGGAGACACCTCCGTTAGGACGGATTCCAGATTCGAAGCAGGCTACCCTAGGGTTGAAAGATCGTCAATATGGTAATATGCGCATATTACAGTTACTTGGACGGCTCCCCTTCTTACTCAATACACATCCGTGGGATTCCGCTGAAAAGTCACCGGATTCTGAACCCCGAACTCTCTCGTCCGCTTGAGGTCGGGCCTGATCCGACATTGCCCGTCATCCGCCGTAACGGTTACAATCGGGGCTTCCCTCACGTCTGAACGTCATACAGGGCACACTCGCATGCGTATCGCAATGGTCGGAACCGGGTACATCGGGCTGGTGACGGGCACCTGCTTTGCCGAAAGCGGCAACGAGGTCGTCTCGATCGACATTGACCAGAAGAAGATCGACAACCTCAAGAAGAACGTGCTGCCGATCTACGAGCCCGGGCTGGGGGAGCTGGTCGAGCGAAACCAGCGGTCCGGGCGTCTCACCTTCTCGACCAACCTGGGCGAGGCGATCCAGGATCGGCGGATCGTCTTTGTCGGCGTGGGCACCCCGCAAAGCGAGTCGGGCGCGGCCGACCTGCGGGCCGTCTGGGCCGTGACCGACGCGATCCAAAAACACGCCGCCGATTCCAAGATCGTCGTCGTCAAGAGCACCGTGCCCGTGGGCACCAACGCCAAAGTGGCCGAGCGGCTCAACCGGGGCAAGATCCAACACCGCGTGGCCAGCAATCCCGAGTTCCTCAAGGAAGGCTGCGCCGTCGACGACTTCATGAAGCCCGACCGGGTCGTGGTCGGTGTGCGCGATCCAGAAGTGGGCGACGTGCTCAAGGAGCTTTACGCCCCGTTTCTCCGCTCCGGGCATCCTTTCCTGGCGATGTCGCCCGAGAGCGCGGAAATGACCAAGTACGTCGCCAACTGCTTTCTGGCCACGAAGATTTCGTTCATCAACGAGATGGCCAATCTGTGCGAGCCGCTGGGGGCGGATATCAACGACGTCCGCCAGGGGATCGGGCACGACAACCGCATCGGCTTCCAGTTTCTCCATCCCGGCGTCGGCTACGGCGGCTCGTGCTTTCCCAAGGACGTCTGCGCCATGGGCGCCCTGTCTGAAGAGGTCGGCCGGCCGTCGCGGATCCTCGCGGCCGTCCACGAGGTGAACGAGTCGCAAAAAGGGGTCCTCTTGACCAAGCTCCTCGCCCTGTTCGACGGCGACCTGGCCGGGAAGACGGTTGCCGTTTGGGGGCTTGCGTTCAAGCCGCGGACCGACGACGTGCGCGAGGCCCCGTCGCTCGTCTTGATCCGCCGGCTGCTCGACGCCGGAGCGGCCGTCCGCGTGTTCGACCCCGAGGCGCTGGCCAACGTCAAGCGGGTGTTCGGCGACGCGCTCACCTATTGCGATCGGGCCTACGGCACAACCGAAGGGGCCGACGCCCTGGCCATCGTCACCGAGTGGCAGGAGTTCCGTAACCCCGACTTCGAGGTCCTCCGCCGATTGATGAACCGCCCGGTCGTTGTCGACGGCCGCAACCTCTACGACCCGGCCCAAATGGCCCAGCTCGGCTTCACCTACGCCAGCATCGGCCGGCAGACGGTGACGCCGCCCTCTTCATGATTCCCGCCGCAGTTGCGCACATGCGTAGGTTATGCTTCAGCATATCCCACCACGCCAAGTCCAGGATTGGAGACCCCTGGATGCGATATGCTGAAGCATAACCTACCTGAGTGGAAACCGGGATTCTTTCGTCGCGGGGCAAGGCGCGACCGCGGCTTGACGACCCCTCTAACGAGCGGCTAGAATTTGGGTTTCGGGTTTGGGAGGGGTCATGGAGATCATCCTCGGTCAATTCATCAAGTCGCTCGCCGAAAGCGGTCTGATGACCGCCGCGGAGGTTCGCGCGTTTCTTGAGGGCTTGCCGCCGGAGAAGAAGCCGGACGACGGGGCCGGCCTTGCCCGGGAGTTGGTGCGGCAGAAGAAGCT
>JBDRTC010000031.1:0-6186 GCA_043824335.1 Planctomycetota bacterium
CCGTGTCGCCTCGCTCGGCCAGCGCCCAGCCCGCCCAGTTCGCCTTCAGCAGCAGATCGACCATGAGCTGATAGGGGTATTCGGGGTCGCCCAGGTCGTGAACGTGAATGACCCGAGAGAGGAAGTCCTTGACCAGGTTGAAATTCGCGGCAAAACCTTGGCCCCGCGCATCTCGGGCGTCGCAATTCAGTCGCACCCGCACGCTGCGCTGGGTCACGCGATCCATGATGGCCCGCATCGTGGGCAGCTCTCCGGCCGGGCCGTGGGCCTCAAGCGACACTTCCTGGCCCAGATCGGCGGCGAAGGCGCCCAATTCATCCACGGCCCGCGCGATCTGCTCGATGGTCCTTTCGCGAGGGACGTCGCGGTGGAACTGGTTGGGAAACACCCGCAGGACATCGCAGCCGACGTCGTGGCTGAGTTGCAGGTGCGCTTTGGCCGCCTCGATGGCCGCCCGGAGTTTGTCCGGATCCGGCCAATCCATCCGCTCGCTACAGGCAATGCTCACGACGCGCACGGGACCGTCGGCGAACCGCTTCTTGACTTCGGCGCGCCGCGACGCGCTGAGGGTCACTTCGACGCCGTGCGCATACTTCGAGCTGGTCCGCAGCTCCACCCCGTACACCCCGGCCTTCGCGCAGTTGGCGATCAGCGCAGGGATGTCCCAGTCCTTCCCCCAGGTGTACGTGGCCAGGCCGAACAGCATTCTCGACTTGGCCGGCGGCTCGGCCGCCCCCAAGGGAGAAGGTCGCAGACCGTCGAGCGACGAGAGGCCCGCGGCGGCTCCGACGCCGCCAGCCAGAAAACCTCTGCGCGAAATCGTCCGATGGTTGGTAGTCATAGAATGGTCCTTGGTCCTGCGATTACACCTCTTCCGGCACCACAAACGGCGCGCGGTATTCCCGAGAGACGAGCTGGTTCGCCGCTTCGCTGAACTCGCCAACGAAGCGCTCCGTGTCCGGATCGAAAGTGAGCATTGCGCCCAGGGTAACGGGCGTCTTGTCGAGGTCCACTCCGTTGGCCGACAGGTGGGCGTGGAACCGCTGGTAGGCGGCCGACAGCTCCCGGTTGCCTTCGATGCGTTGGCGGATCTCGCGGTCCGGCATCGTCTTGCCGACACGGTGCGAGATATTGCCCAGGTGGACCAGCACGGCCGAGAGGTGCCCCTGGAGCATGTCGCTCACCAGGTCGTCCGCGCGGCGGCTGCGCACGGCCTGGATGAAATTATCGTTCAGAGGCGGGGTGGTCGGCTGAAACTTCACGATCTCCTTGCCGTCGGTGCCGAAGGCCGCATGGCTGCTCACGGTGCTGATCACGTACCCGTGCTCGCAGTGAATGACCTTGCCGACCGGGATCCCTTGATACGAATCCACCGCGTTGGCGCCCCAGGAATCCTTTCCGGCAACGCCGTTGGCCAGGAAGGACTTGTCCTTGGGCAGGTTGCGGAGCTCGGTGAGGACCGGCGCGGGCTCGTAGTCGTAATAGACGATCAAGGTGTTGGGCGTCTGCCCGTCATCGTCGTAGCCGAACCGCCCGCCGATGCTGATGACGTGCCGCGGCAACCCGCCGCCGACGAACATGCGACAGCCATCCAGGTGATGAATGCCCCAGTTACCCATCTCGCCGTTGCCGTAGGGCCATTGCCAGTGCCAATCGTAGTGCAGATTCTCGCGCACCAGCGGCTCGATCGGGGCCGGGCCGGACCAGAGATTGTAGTCGAGCGTGGCGGGGATCGGCCGAGGGCCGCCCACCTTGCCGACGCTGCATCGCGGTGAGAAATGTACGTGGCGAACCATCACGACCTTGCCGAGGTTCCCCTGACGCACGTAGTCCAGCGCTTCCGCGTGGCCGTTCGGAGCGCGCGATCCGTTGGGGCATTGGACGATGCGCTGGTACTTGCAGGCCGCCTCGACCATCTTCCGGCCTTCGAAGATGTTGTGGGAAGCGGGCTTCTGGACGTACACGTCCTTGCCGGCCTGGCAGGCCCAGATCGTCACCAGCGCGTGCCAATGATTGGGCGTGGTGACCACGACGGCGTCGACGTCTTTGCTCTCCAGGAGCTTGCGCACGTCGGTGTACGCGGCGACCTGCTCGTTACGCCTCTGAAAACTCTCCACCTCCGGGCCGAGATTGGCGTCGTCAACGTCGCAGAGGGCGACGACGCGAACGCCGGGGATCTTCCGGAAACTGCGGATTTCGTTCCTGCCCTGGCCCCCGATCTTTGTCCGCGAGCCGACGCCGACGACGGCCAATCGAACGTCGTCGTTGGCGCCGGCGGCTCGCAGCCACGGGGAAGCGCAGAGGCTGGCTCCCGCAAACGCGGCGGAAGCGGCCGCCGATCGCTTGAGGAAACTGCGGCGGGAAGCACGGTTCATAATCGCTCCTCCAGAACCAGGTGCGGATTGACGAGCTACCAGCCTGACCGCGGGCGCCGGAGCCGAACCCATGTTAACAGAGACGCTCGCGACTTTCCATTTGGCGCCCCCATGTGAGGTTCGGAATGGAGCCTCTCGGGCGTTCCTGACTCGCGGCAACCGGGGTGGGCATCTATCATGGATCTCCTCCCACGAAAACAGCCTTTTTCATCCTTGAGGATGGACCGCGCAACAGGAAGCCGCGGCCGGCCAGTGGCTGCTGAAGTAGATGAAACCGCTCGCGGCCGAAGGGGGAGGCAAATGGGTCGTTATTGCCGGGAATGACATCCGACCGACAACGTTCTGCTGGGCGCGCTGCGGATTGGCAATCTGTCCTACGAGGGCGTCGGGCAAGGGGACACAAAGCGGTTGCCGTTCGAGCGTCTGGCATACTGATGCCTCGCCGGTTACAATGCCTTTCAAACTGTGCCAGAATTCCGTCAAGGAGTGTGAGTCCGTAGCAGCCCGGAGCAAACACGACCCCTGATCGCGCCGGGCACGCGGGGGAGGTTCTCCTATGAAACGTCGCCGAATGTTGCAGTCGTTGGGAGCTGCGGTGCTGGGGTGGCCGCTGGCCGCTCGATGCGGATGGGCGGAACAGAAAAGCCCGCGCAAGATCCTCTTCTTCAGCCGCAGCGCGTTGTTCGAGCATCGTGTGAATTACGCAGGGCGTGATCTTCCATTTCTGAAGGTGGTCACTTCGATGTCTCGTAGACCACGAGGCGTACCGGTCCGAGCAAGCCCGATGGCACCATCTCGCGGTCGAAAGGCATGTATCGCTTGATGTAGGAGTTCCGTAACCAGCCCTTCTGCTCCAGGTCCGCGAGCCGGTCCGGGTTGCCCGCCAGCTCGTTGGCCGCCGTGTTTGTGATTTCGATCTTCAGGACATTCGGCCCCGTTCGGATCGCATCGCCGATTGCCCAGCGGAATGGCCTCCACGCGAGGGTGCCGAGGTCCTTGCCGTTCAGAACGGCGCGGGCCGAGTACTTCACGTCCCCAAGATCAAGCCAGAGATTTCGTTTCGCGTCCGAGAGACAACGTGGGATTGCGAATTCCTTGACATACTGCACCGTGCCCGAGTAACCCGGCTCGCCATACTCAGACCAGCTCTTCAAAGGCCCTTGGAATTGCTTCCCGGCTATTGTAAGCGTCCAGTCGCCTTCGATGACCATGCTCTCAGAGCTCTCTTTCAGCGTAGGCTGGACGTCCTTAGGCGCGGACGACGTAGGGCCCAGCACGATTGTTCGTCCCTCATACGGCTCGATCGTCAGCGGAAGGCGGATATACTCGCCATCGCGGCTCCATACGGCCGGACGGCGCCTGCTGCCCGTGGTGGCATCCCAGTACTGCGGCGCGCCTGCGCCTGCCAGCAGTGCGCAGAGATCCAGGGCACGGGAGCTCTCGTTGAAGAGGAAGTAGACTTCACCATCGGCGAGGCGGCGGTGGAAATACTTCACGGCGGGGCAGGAGGTGTCCGCGGTCGGTCGCTCCAATATTACGTCTGGTTGTGGGAGGAGAGACTGCGACCGAGCGGACAATTCGGCTGCCCTCACCAGCGTGGCCCATGGCAGGCTGGTGGGACCGTTGGTGGCGTGGAGGTAGGTCCGATCGGCAACCAGCTCCGGCAACCGCTCGACAAAAACCACCGTCCCGCCCCCCTGGGCGAATCTTTCCAACCGCCTCAGTGCCGTCTGGGAGATCACTTTGACCGGCGGGACAATTACGGTGTGATAGTGTTGACCGCTTCGATTGACCATCGTTGCTGCCTCAAGCGTCAGCCCCGACTGAAGGCTCTCCTCGTCCACGAAGTCGAAGTCGCGTTGGTGCTCCAGCAACTGCTGCGCAACCTCAAGGGCGACCGTGTTGGCGGAGAAGTCGCCCAGCCACCCACTGGTCGTCGGATAGTAGATCGCGATTGCGGCCGTCGGTTCGCCCACCGAAAGCAGGTACGACATCCGATTGGCATAGGTGAACAGTTGCGAGAAGTGGGGCCACTGGGGGCTGAGATTCAAGTCCGGAGGGCAGAAGTAGGGCCGGAACGTCTCGCGCGAGGACAGGTAAGACATGGCTTGAAACATGTTGATTCCGCGCGCGAGATGATGGTCCAGCACCCACTTCGCTTGTTCGACGGTCAAACCACGCCCGTAAACAGCGTATCCCTCGCTGAAAGCTCGCGGGCGCCCTGAGAGATGCGCGGCAGAGGAAGCGAGCTTG
The DNA here is from genome assembly GCA_043824335.1 of Planctomycetota bacterium. Lineage (GTDB taxonomy): Bacteria > Planctomycetota > Planctomycetia > Pirellulales > Thermoguttaceae > JBDRTC01. The sequence continues at coordinate 4,629 of JBDRTC010000031.1, forward strand.
GCATAGTCGGCGACTTTGTCCGGCCAGATCTGCCGCCAGATGGCGTCCACGCCGGGCACTTGCACCGGTTGCAGGCATTTGAAGAAGTCGCCGTTGAGGGCAAGGAGCGTCTGCATGCTTTCCTCGCCGCAGAGATGCATCAGGAACTCCACTCCATGCCGCGCGCACCAATCCGCTTGCGGTTTGAAGAAGTTGTCGCGGTAACGGTCCGTCCACACGTCCCAGTAGTCCGCCCGGATTCGCCGGGCCTCTTCCGTCGGCGGCTTCATGAAGAGCTTCGCCAGATGCGGCTGCAAATCATAGCCTTTGCGCTTCGCGAATTCGTCGAAGATCCCCGGCGTGTACGGGACTCCGGGAAAGGAAGGCTCGTCGCCCATGATCCCAAGAACCGTGCGACCAAACTCATCGCCGAAATGATTCCAGTACTGCTCGTGAACGTCTTTCAGGAAATCATCGGTTGAGTTGCGGTCGAGGGCGTCGAACAGCGAGTAGGTGCCGTCCTTGCCGAAGCCTGGCGCATGGATGTAGCGGGTCGCCGAAGTGCGGTACTCTGGCTTCACGTCAACCTGGCCGCCATCGTTCTTCCGGGCCGCGAGAATCTGCATCCGCTGCCAAGGCCGCTCCCGAGTCACCTTGCCGCCGACGAACCCGCTGGGGTAGCACCCCTCGTCCATCAGCCAGACCCGCAGGTCCAAACGGCGCGCTTCATGGACCGCGAATCGCACGCGCTCAAACCACGCAGGCGAGAGATACTCGACGTCAACCAGTCCGTTGTAGGGCCAGATCATCACCGAGCCGACGTTACGCGATTTCAGATCGCCAAGGTCCCGACGGATATTCGCCTCGGTCATCTCGCCGTTCCAAAACCACCAGACGATCAAGCTGTATTCGACGGGGGGATCACCAAAGCCGCGAGCCGCCTCCTGCACCGTCGGCACGATCAGCTTCTGCCAGGGAAGAGGCGCCGGTTGGGCGTTTGCCATCGACGACCAGAGGCAGACAACGATCGCCAAAACTGCCCGGCTCACCAACGTCTGTAAGACGCGTTGACAGTCACTCATGTTCACCTCAGTACGCGCAGCGTTAACAAGGCTTCTTAATCCAGTCGCACGTATGTCGAGAGCCGGACAAGATGTCCGGCCAACTCGACCCTTGAGAGGCATCTTGATCAGACAGGTCGATTCTGAGCCGCCCTGTGTAAGTTTCTTGGCTCGCGCCTGAGGGCCGCTGGGCTGAGGCAGCCAAGCGAACCGGAATCTCACGACTGCGTCTCCGTTGCTCAGGTCATCACGGCTACCGTGCGCTACTTCTCGTCCACCGGCGATCGCTCATGGACCAACCGGTTGAAGGTCCGCAGACCCTCCCGACTTGCGGCCGGTTAGGTGAAGCGCCGTCCCTCGTCCAGCATGATCAGGTAGTTGTCCAAGGGGACGTAGTTGGCCACGCTGTTGCCAGTTCCGAGGCAATAACCACGGCCGCTTTGATTTCTTCGTCGAGCAGGAGCTCGATGAAGTGGACGCGGTCAGGCGTCCCTTCGCGGCGGAGACAACGGAGCAGC
>JBDRTC010000032.1:0-2375 GCA_043824335.1 Planctomycetota bacterium
TTCAGCCGCACCGCCCGGGCCTCTTCCACGAAATCCGAATCGAAGTGTTCCTGACCGACCAAATCAAAAATCGTGCCCTTGAGATTGGCGTTGGACACGATCGCCCGGGCTTTGATCGAGCGGCCGTCGACCCTCACGCCCACCACGCGCCGGCCGGCGACGTCGATTTTTTCGACGTTGGATCGGGTTCGCACGTCCACGCCGCTTGCGAGCATTTCCTTGCGCATCAACCCGATCAGTTGGTCGGTTCCACCCTGGAAGGTGTAGACGCCCTTCGACATGAAGTTGGAGAAAACGATCCCGTAGGTCAAGGCGGGGTCTTCCAGCGTGGAACCGTTGGCGTAGGTGATCGGCTCCATCAAGAGCCGCACCACGTCTTCCCGGCCCGGGAAAAAACGCTCAAAAAGCTCGCCCGTCGTGGTGCTCTGGTCGTCGAGGAAGCTCATCTTGCGGGCGACGTCGAAGAACTCCTTGACGGTCTCGGCGGGCACGTGGAAACGCTCGATTAAGAGCCGTGTGAAGTCGTCGCGGGTGAACGTGGTCGAAAGCGAGAACATCGGGTTGTCGAAGCGGATGTTCCCAAGCTCGACGATCGAGTCGGCGATCTCGCGGCTCCAGTAGCGGCGGCAACTCTTCACCATGCCGACGGGAAACCCGTGGAGCGAGACGTCGAAGATGTGGCCCCCGGGTCGCCGAAACCAAGTGGCCAGGCCGCCCAGTCTGTGGTGATGCTCCAAGAGCAGCACGGCGTGCCCCGCGCGGGCGAGCGTGTTGGCGGCGGTCAACCCCGCCAAGCCGGAGCCGATGACGATCACGTCGTACGAGTCGCGGATTTCTTGCTGAGAATCTCTCGGCATGGGAGCTGTTCAGGAGGTTGTCTGACGTGTTTGGAGGGCAGGGAGTGCGAAGCCGCAAGCGGCTCTCAATCATCAATCATCAATCATCATTCATCATTCATCATTTCAACAAGTGCATGTTCGCGATGCTGATCCCGCTGATAATCGACCCGACGATGCCCACGAGCCCCTGGTCGGTGCCGCAGACGAAGAGGTTCTTGAGATGGGTCGTGCCGTCCGGGCGTTTCTCGGGGACCCCGTAGACCGCGCCGTTCTCGTGCCCGGTATAGCGGCGGATCGTGATGGGGGTGAACATGTCGGTGTCGATCACCGCGTTTCGGAAGTCGGGCACGACCCGCACGGCGGAAGCCACCATGCGGTCGTACCAGCGGAGCTTCTCCAGCCGGTACGAGGGCTCGTCCAGGGCGGCCCAACGGTCGTAGCTGGCCAGGGCGGTGATCCGCACCACGCCCTCATGGAGCGGCTCGTCGTAAACGAAGTTGTTGGGACAACAGATCACGCCGCTCTTGAGATCGGCCAGGCCGTCGGGCTTCTCGTAACGGAATTCTTCCGAATCGTTGAAGAAGACGATCGTCCGATCAAGCCCCAGCTCCCGAGGCTCTGCGTCGAGGATCGAGATCGACTCGATGAACGACAGTTGCCCGGGCTGCCGCCCAGCCGCCCCGTTGGCGTCGTCGCAAAGCCGCATGGTTTCCCGCCAACCGGCCGAGGAGAGGACTTGCCGGGCTTCCAGCTCGGTGCCGTCGTCGAGCACGACTTTCTCGGCGGCCCCCTCCTTGACCGCAATCCGGCTCACGCCCGAGCGCAAACGCAGGTCCCCACCGAGCCCCTTGAACTTGTCAGCGAGCTTCTTGAGGATCAGCCGCACGCCCGCGAACGGCCGCGCGAGGCCCTCCAGGAAGATCGAGCGGAACATGACGCAGAACTGGTCGAAGTCCATGTCGCGTTGCCGGGCACTGCCGTAGTACAAAAGCGGACAGAAGATCATCTCCACCAAAAGCGGATCGTCGAGGAAACGGCCGACCACCTCCCGGGCGCTCGAATGACCGCCGGCCCGGCCAAACTGGTCGTAGTCGACCAGCTCGGCCACGAGCCGCCGAAGGCCGTCTTTCTGCCGGGGGAAGTGCCGGGCGACCTCCGATTCGAACAGCGCGAAATCGTTGCTGAAACCGAGTGAAACGCCGGGAAAGCAAATCGCCGACCCGACCTGCGGTGCAAGCCCCAACTCCTCCCAGGCGAGGCGCAACTGGCGCAAGAGCCGCGTCAAGGGGCCTCGCTTCGTCCCCTTCGGCGTGTAGTTGGTTACGGCGTGCAATCCCACGTCGTAGTCCCGCCCGTTGCGCCGATAGAAGGAGTTCAGCCCTCCGATCCGGGTGTGCCGTTCGAGAATGCAGACGCGCTGGTCGAAATGGGCCAGCCGGATCCCAGCCGCCAGGCCCGACATGCCCGCGCCGATGATGATCGTGTCGTACATGCTTACGGCTTCCAGCAGCCCGCTGAAAAAGTAGTTCTTCGGCC
>JBDRTC010000033.1:0-5933 GCA_043824335.1 Planctomycetota bacterium
GGCGTTGACGAAGCCGAGAAAGTCCGAAACTTCATCAAGGACGCCTACAGTACGTGGAACATTGACTACGTGCTCCTCGGGGGTGACACCAACGTAGTCCCACATCGATATGTCTATGCGCCGGTCCCCGGGGCGCCCCAACCGATCCCGATGACCGACTACGTGCCTAGCGACCTCTACTTCGCCTGTTTGGACGGATCCTGGAACTCGGACGGCGATCAATATTGGGGCGAGCCCAACGACGGCTTCTCGGGAGGCGAGATCGACCTCACGGCGGCGGTCTATGTCGGGCGCGCTTCGGTCGACAACGCCACCCAGGTGAGCAACTTCGTCAACAAGACCATCCAGTACGAGACGACCACCCCTTACAACGCGCAACAAGCGGTGTTGATTGGAGAAGACCTCTCTCCGATTCCGGCCAACGGAAGTGATTCCTTGCAGCCGATTCGCAACGAGGTGATGCCGAACGACTACACGTATCGGACGCTCTACGCAGAGCAAGGTACATTCAGCAGGTCGAACGTTATCGCTCGTCTGAACGAGTCGCCTCACGTTGTCAATCATCTAGGCCACGGGTCGCCTGACTATGCCATGGGATTGGGTCCGGGGGACGTCGATGGACTCACCAACGCCTATCCGTTTTTCGCCTACAGCCAGACTTGCCTAGCCGGAGCATTTGACACTCCGTACGGCGACTGCATGGCGGAACACTTCGCGTACGCTGACAATGCCGCCTTTGCCGTGGTGATGAACTCCCGCTTTGGCTTGGGTGCGCAGGATGCCATCGGTCCGTCACACCACTTTTCCCACCAATTCTTCGAAGCTCTCTATGCCGCACCTGTCGGCCAGGACCCGAATCCCGCACACTTCAACAACCATTTGGGCGCGACGAATCAGCTCTCCAAAGAGCTGAACTTGTCACGCGTAGAGTCGTGGGGGAATTTCCGGCCCCATCGCTACGTATACCTCGAGCTCAACCTGCACGGCGATCCGGAAACTGCGCTGCGCCAGCCTGGTAACGCCCCTCCCAACAGTTTGTCCATTGAGGACTTGGTCATCGACCCGGAAGGCGACAGCGGCGACACGGAGTGGCGTTTCAGGGTGAATCTGTCGTCACCCAGCAGCCAACTGGTCACCGTCCAGTACATCACCGAGCAAGGTACTGCCACGGCCGGACAGGACTATGTGCACGCCAGCGGCACGATCCAATTCGCACCAGGCGAAACTCAGAAATTCATTACCGTGACGGTCAAGGGGGACACACTGGACGAAGGCGATGAGACTTTCAAGGTCAGGCTGCAGAACGCGACCAACGCAACCATCGCCGACGCCGAGGCGGTAGGAACCATCCGCGACGATGATGATGACGGCGGCGGCGGTCAGACGCGCCGATACGAGTCCGCCAATGTGCCTAAGGGTATCTACGACTCGACGACGACCACCTCCACGCTGACGGTCACCGAATCGGGCGTCATCAGCGACCTGGACGTGGAACTCGACATTACGCATACGTGGGACTCCGACCTGGCCGCCTATCTGGTCGCGCCGAACGGAACCCGACTCAAACTGTTCGTGGGGGTGGGTTTCCCCGGCCAGGATTTCACTGGCACGGTTTTGGACGACGAAGCCGCCACGGCGATAGCGGTTGGCACGGCTCCCTTTACCGGCCGCTTCCGGCCTCAAGACCCGTTGTCGGTGCTGAACGGCATGGACGCTCAAGGCACGTGGACTCTCGAGATCACCGACATGTGGCCGGCTGATCAGGGCAGCCTGAATCGTTGGGCCCTGGTTGTCGAAACGGATCAGCCGCCTCCGCCGCCCGGCGACGACCAAGCACCGACTGCCTCAGTAAGTGTATCCGACGTCACCACCGGAGGCGGCTCAAACCACACCTTTACTGTAAGGTACAGCGACAACATGGCCGTGGATGTCTCGGATCTGGATGATCAAGACATCCTTGTCTTCGAGCCCATCGGTGACGGCTGGTCTCCTGGTGCATTCGCCGAGTTCATCGGAGTCGACAACAACACGGACGGGACACCTCGAACGGCAACCTATAGGATCAACGCCCCCGGCGGAAGCTGGGACTCAGCCGACAATGGGAGGTACACCGTCTATAGCGCGGCCGACGTGACCGACACCAGCGAGAATAGCGTGGCAGTAGGGGTGTTGGGAACGTTCGACGTGAGGATTCAGGACGCGGAACCACTGGGCCCGATCACCTTCCGGGAATTGAACGGCCTGGATCCCTCGACCGGGGATCTCTGGTATAGCTGCGAGACGACTCGCCCGGGCCTCCTCACTTTAGCGGCTGTCTTCCAGGGACCGACCGACAGCGTTCTTCTCACACTCTACGATCAGAACGACAACGAGTTGGCCGTCTCTTCACCGATGAACGGCAATCAGCGGATCGATTGGGCCTCCGGCGTACAAGAGACCTACAAATTCAAGCTGAGCGGGTCCAATAGCGACGTCGATCTCCGCCTGGCCAACCTGGTCAGACATGAAGGCAACAGTGTTAGCGTGCACGGCACCGACCAGAATGATACGCTGGAGGTTTCCATCGGATCACCCAACGTTGTAGTGATCAACAACCTCCGATACGGCTTCGAGGTCCTCAGTGAGCTCTCCTTCTCGGGCGAAGGCGGCTCCGACACCGCCGTGCTGCATCCGTCCGACGGAAACGACGCCGCCACACTGCATCCAGGCCGGGGAACTCTCACGGGCCCGGGGTATGAGATAGTGCTGACCGACGTCGCCACGATCACAGTAAATGGTGGCGGCGGCACCGACGTGGCTCGCCTCTATGACGACCCGGGCGGGCTTGACACCTTCGTGGCAACGCCCGATGCGGGCACGCTGTCGGGCAATGGTTTCTCCAACCGGGTCGAGTCGTTCCGCTACGTCTTCGCCCTCGCCACCGCGGGCGGCAATGACGAGGCCTTCCTGTACGACGACCCCAATACGGTCGACAGGTTTAAGGCGTGGCCTGAGAAGGCCGAACTCTATGGCAACGGGTTCTACAACTCGGCCAAATCGTTCCGCTACGTCCACGCCGACGCTACAGAGGGTGGCGGCGACGTGGCCCAGTTGTACGACGATCCGACCCAGCAGGACACCTTCGAAGCTTGGCCCGACCGGGCGATACTCGAGGGGCCCGGGCACTACTACCGGGCGAATGCGTTCCGCTATGTCCACGCTTTTGCGACGGCGGGCGGCACCGACATTGCCCGGCTGCACGACGATCCGACCCAGCAGGACACCTTCAAGGCCCGCCCCGAGTGGGTCAAGCTCTATGGGTCCGGGTATTACCATCGGGCGAAGGCCTTCCGCTACGTCTACGCCTACGGCAGCCGAAGCGGCAACGACGTGGCGATCCTCCGCGATACGGTCCTGACCGACTATCTGAACGCGGCCGACAACTGGGCGGAGATGTTCGACGGGGCCGTCAACTATTACTTCCGGACCCAGGATTTCGACTACGTCAAAGCCGTCTCCACGACGACCACCGGCGACATCAAGACCGTGGCGGCCGTCGATTACGTCCTCAATCTCCGAGGCTACTGGCAGAACCCGTGATCTTCGGCCGGCCTCAATACCGGGCCAGGTCTTTGCCGGCCTCTTCCGGCCAGAGGGCCTTGACGTACTCCTGCATGGTGGCGTTGAGCATCCGCAGGTCGCTGGCCACGGCGATGAATTGCATGCCTTGCTCGGCCCGCCTGAGCGCCGATTCGGGGTCCATCGAGTGGAAGCCGGTGGGCGTGCCGACCTTCTTACCGGCCTCGATCACCCGCTGGATCATCGCCTCATGCTCCGCATCGGTCGGCTTCTTTCCGTCGGCGGTTCGCATGCACCAGCGGAGGTCATTGGGGCCGACGAAGATCGCGTCGCAGCCGGGGAGGCTGTAGATGGCCTCGGCGTTCTCGACCCCGGTGGGGCTTTCCGTCTGGAGCACGACGAGGATCTCGTCGTTGGCCCGCTCGTAGTACTCGGCGGCCGAGGCGTCGAAGTTCAAGGAGTGCATGCCCCCGCCCACGCTGCGGTTTCCCACCGGCGGGTACTTGGCCGCGGCGATGGCCGTCTTGGCCTGCTCGACCGTGTCGACCATCGGCACCACGATTCCCCAGGCCCCGGCGTCAAGCACCCGCTTGATGCAGTAGTGGTCGCCCTCGGGCACCCGGGCCAGGGGCACGCAGCCCGCGTCCGCAACCGCGGCAAAGATCGTGGCCGCCTGCGACCAGTCGAACGGGCCGTGCTCGATGTCCAAGGTGAGCCAGTCGAAGCCGCTTCGGGCGAGCACGCGGCTGGCGTGCAGGTTGCCCAAAGAGAGCCAGGTGCCGAACGTCGGCTTCCCGTCCCGAAGTTTCTGTTTGATCGGATTGCTCTTCATGGCGCCGTGGCCCTTTTCAAAGAATCGCGAGTAAACCGAATATTGTTCACACTCGCGTGCTCGACGCAAGCCCCCCCCGCACTCTCCGCAGGGCCCCACGACGACCCGGTCGTCGAGCGGCAGTCGATGGGCTAGAATCTTCGTGTGGTCGACAACTCGCGGCGAGAGGAGTGGAAAAACGATGTCCGAATTCGTCACGGTGGCCAAAACGGGCGACAAGATCCTGGTCCGCGTACCGCCGAGCGAGTGAGTTTCGCGAGGAATTCACCACCGAGTCACGGAGAACACCGAGCAGGACGAAGAGGCAGTTCCGCTCACTCTTCCGTGCCCTCCGTGACTCCGTGGTGTATTCCAGCCGATCTTCTCAGAGCACGATTTTCCCGCCCGGCTCGAGGACGACCGGTTCGGCGTCGGTTTCGGCCCGGACGCGCCCGGCCCACTGGCCGGCGTCCTGGGCGATCAGGTCCCAGGTGCCGGTGTGCACGGGGACGACCCGCCTGGGCTTCAAAAGCTTCACGGCCTCCAGGGCGTCGTCGGGGCCCATGGTGAAGTTGTCGCCGATCGGAAGCGCCGCCAGCTCGAGCCCGCAGGCGCCGATGAGCGTCATGTCGTAAAACAGGCCGGTGTCGCAGGCGAAGTAGACGTTCCCTTCGGGAAACGAGACGAGAAAGCCGGCCGCGGTTCCGCCGCAGGAGCCGTCGGGCAGCATCGACGTGTGATGGGCGATCGTCATCTTCACCCGGCCGAACGGGAACGCGTGGCCGCCGCCGATGTTCATCGCGTGGGTCTTTTCGACGCCCTTGGCCGAGAACCACTGGCAGATCTCGAAGTTGGAGATGACCAGCGCCCCGGTCCGCTTGGCGATCTTTTCCACGTCGGCCGTGTGGTCGAAGTGGCCGTGCGAAACGAGGATGAAATCGGCCCCGATCCGGTCGGCCTTCACCGGCGCCGTGGGGGAGTCGTTAAGGAACGGATCGAGCAAGATGGCGTGGCCGCCGGCGGCGATCGACCAGCTACCGTGCCCCAGCCAGGTTAATTCGGTTGCCATCGGGCCCTCCTTCTCGGTAACACCTGCGTGTGCCATTAGCTTCCAGGATTGAGGAAACATCCTCAAAGATTCCGTCGAGGACAACGCAAAGTGTTTGGTTTCAGAGGGTTCGCCGCGCTAGGCTACCGCGCGGGCGGCGGAGGGGCAACGAGGGGCCCGGTGTCTCTCTCGGCCGGAGTGATCGTGATCTCCAGCGGGTTGGCGGCCGCGCCGTCGCCGCGGATGACGATCAGTTCCGCCTCGGTGGGGCCGGCCAACGGCAGGGCCGGCAAGACCAGACGCACGCCCAGGTCGTACCAGCCCAGAATCTCGGCCTCCATTTCGATCCCGCCCAAGTGCAACAGCACCTTGCCCGGCTCCGGACCGAACCCCTCGCCGGCCAGGACGACTTCGCCGCCCGCGGCCGCCGTCGAGGGCTCCAGCTCGAAGGCCGCCGGATCGACCGGCAGCACTTCCTCCGGGGTGAGCGTCGCGCCGTTGTTGATCTCGGAAGTC
>JBDRTC010000034.1:0-6305 GCA_043824335.1 Planctomycetota bacterium
CAAATCGGCCAGCCCCGAGAGGCGGCTCACGTCGAAGCGGGCCTCGGCCGACCCGGACGCCGGCACCGCGATCACTGCGGCGTCGATCATCCTGCTTGCCGGGCCGCTGCGGACCGGCGTGGCCGGCTCGTGCTCGTAGGCGATGACCGCCACGCGCTCGGCATCAACGCTGCCGTCGTTGTGGACTTGCACCGCCAGCACCGCGCCGCCGTCGTCGCCGGTGCGGACGGTTACGTCCTGGTCCGTCACGCCCAGCTCGATTTCCAGCACGTCGTCGTACACGCGGGGCCGAGCCATGCCCAGGTTCTCCATGCGCACGTTCAACTCGCCGGCCGGCGGCAGGTCGGCTTTGGGGAAATGGACCTCCGTGGTCTCCAACCCGACGGCCGTGGCCCGGCGATCCATCACCTTGCGTCCCTCGTGAATCAACGAGAGCACCACGCGGGCGTCCAACGCCCCCGTATTGCGGACTCGGGCGGCATAGCCCGGCTGCCCATCGGCATCCTCCTTCTCGACCAGCGCCGGTTCCACCAACTCCGGCCGCGACGCGACGCGATCGGCTGAGAGCGACAGGGCCGCGACCGGCTGAACCAGGCCGTGCCCCCAGCGGACGTCGAAACCGGCGGGGGCTCCTTTGGCCGTGTTGCGCACGATCTGGCGTGCCTGCTCCACGTCGATGTCTTTGTAGTGTGAGAGGACCAGCGCCATCAGGCCGACCACGTGAGGGTTGGCCATGCATCCGCCCGCCCAGTAGTTGTAGAGCGGCGAGCTCGTGCCGTAGCAACTGTAGACCGATCGTTTGTTGTGAGAATCGCCGTCGTCGCGGTCGCCGCCGGGTGCGATGACCTCACAGAACCGGCTCCCGCCATAGATGCCGGAAGGCTTGCCGGTGATGTCACTTGCCCCGGTGCCCATAACGCTCTCGTACCCGCCCTGGAAGCCGGCCGGGTAGAACCGACCGTCGTTGCTCGAGGTGCCGGAAATGATCAGCACGCCCTTCTTATAGGCGTAGTCGCAGGCCTCCTTCAGTTCGCCGCTGACGGGCACGTGCCAACCGGGGTAATGCTCCGACAGCCCGTGATTCTTCGAGATGAGCCGGGCGCCGTGGTCCACGCAATAGCGGATCGCCCTGGCCATGATCGGCCCGTCGCGGAGCACGCCGGGCAGCCCCACTTTCACCAGCATCAGCCGGCAGCGTGGCGCCATGCCGGCAACGCCGACGCCGTGGTTCGTATCCGCGGCGATGATGCCCGAGACGTGGTTCCCGTGCAGAGAGTTCTCGCCGTCGAGCGAGTTGTCGTTTTCGAGGAAGTCCCAGCCGTGCACGTCGTCGACGAACCCGTTCTGGTCGTCGTCTTTGCCGTTATCGGGAACCTCCCCGGCGTTGGTCCAGAGTTGGTTCTTCAGATCGGGATGGTCCACGTCGAAGGCCCAGTCGATCACGGCGACCACCACGTCCTCGGAGCCCTTCTCAATCTGCCAGGCCTTCTCCATTTCGAGCAGGAAGAGATTCTCCTGGTGCGGATCGGCCGGATAGCGTTGGAAAGCCGGATCGTTGGGCGTGGTCCACTCGTCGGCCGGGGCGGCTTGGGAAACTGCCACAAGACAAGCGAGTGCAACACCGACGACCGCAACACCGACGACCGCAACGGCGCCGCTCTCGAACAAGGGGCGGGCGATCCCCACCCTTCTTGTGCTCTGCTGAACACCATCGATTTCAATACTCACGGTGCTGCTCCCTTTTGAGCCGCTTGTCGCAGCGCGGGCAATTCTTGGGCCAAAACGCGCTCCAGCAGGGCGATCTTCCACTCGATGGTCATCGCCGTCGAGCAACCCCGGCCATGATTGAGGTGGCCCTGCCGGCTGTCGCGCCGATACATCCCGAGGGCGCGCTGGGCGGCTGAAAGCTCCTCACGGCCGATGCGTTCCAGCTCGTCGAGCGCGGCCGTCTTGTCCGCTTGAGTCCCGGCCGCGTGGAACCGGTCGCGGGCGTCGAGCCATTCGACCAGGCGAAGGGTGACTTCCGCTTTGTCGCCGAACGCTTGCGCCGTGCGAAGCTGGGACTCGGCCCGGGAACGCACGGGGTCGGGGGCGGCTTCGACGGCGCGCCTGAGCTTCTCCAGCCCGGCGGTCCACAATGCGTCCAGTTTCGCCAGGCGCGTGCGATTCTCGCTCCCCGATCCGGGCCCCTCCCCGCCGCGTGTCATCCCCAACGTTTTGAGCGAATTGGCAAAACCCCGCCGCCACGGCCGCGGATTGGGCGCTTCGGGATCGAGCCAGAAGGGCTGTGCGTAACCCGCGTTCATCGTGTAGCTGAGGCCGTAATAGAACGGATAGTGCCAGATCGCCTCGGAAAAATCGTGCCAGGCGGCCGTCACCAGGTCTTCCTGGCCGGGTCCGAAATCGCGCCGGGCCATCGCCCGCAGCAACTCCTCCGGCTCCGGCCCGCCGGTGTAACTGAGCCATCCGAACAGCTCGGTGACCGGTGTGGGATAGAAGCCCTGGTGATACCAGTTGCCGAAGACGGCGCCGATCGGCGGCGGGCCGACGCGGCTGATCGCCTGGTACCGCTCGACCCATCGCTCGATTGAAGGGATTTCGGGCTGCGTGTTCGATTCCTGGCTGAAGCGGGTCTCGATCTTCGCCCAGAGCGGACGCGGCGGCTTCCCGTCTCTTTTGGCCTCGGCCGACAGGGCCCGAACCGCCTTGGCGTAATCGACCGAGGGCGCCTTGAGGCTGAGGCAGTAGTCGTACGCCCGTTGTTCGACGAGGCCGTCGCGGCGGCGGGCCCAGAAGCTGTCGAAATTGGCCATGAAACCGACGCGGCGGTCCAGCTTCAGGAGACGCTCGATATACCGGTCCCACTCCGGCGTGTCGGGCGGCACGGCCCTGGCGGCGAACGTGTAGGTCCAGGCGACGACGTTCAAGTCGGGCTTCACCTCCCAGAACGCCCGGGCCAGGCCGGAGCAGGTCGACACCCAGGCGTCCAACCCGTGCTTGACCGAGCCCATTCCTTCGTCCAACAGCACGACGGTGCGAATCTTGGGTACGTCGCGGACGAGTTGCCGCGCCTGCTCCTCGACCGTGTGGGTTTGCGCTTCGTCGGTTGGGTGGGGTGCGGCCCATTGGAGCACGACCTCCAAGTCGTACCGTTCGGCCCGCTCCGTCAGATCGCGAAGCCGCGCCGTGAAGGGCTGGTAGGTCGTGCCTTGCGGCGTGCGGCCGGGAGCGATGTGGGTGGGCAACTCGTCCGTCCGCTCCGGGCCCGGACACCAGCAGAGCCAGATGGCGTCGTAGCCGTAGTGGCTGATGAGCGACAAGTGGGCGTCGGTATAGACCGGCGCAGGCGTGGCCAGCTCGCCCGTGCCGGCCCAGGCGGAGCAGGTGGTGCGGGGCGAATAGCGGGGCTCTCGCGTGCGTGCGTCTGCCTTCAAGAACGGCCCGCCACGCAGCATGAGCAGCTCTTCCAGGTACCAGACGCCGCGGAGCACGCCGCGTGCGTCGAACCCGTGGATCGTGACGGAATCGTCCTGGGCAACGAAGCGATACCCGGCCGGACGCCGCGGGCCGTCGGCCACTTCGGGCCCTTGGGAGAGCGTGATCGAGCGCGGCCCGGGTGAGGCGGACGCGCCCCAGATGACGCCCGCGTCGACTTTCATCTGGTGCCGGAGGAACTCGCGAAGGTCGGCCACTGCCGTCTCCACCTGCGGCGAGCGCGGGGCGGCGACGCGAATCTGCCACCCGTCGGCGAGGATGATTTCGCCGTCGGCTCCCCGCACGTCGGGCCAAGGCAAGCCGGCGCGACGGGGGTCCACGCCGGCCGCCAGGTCGTCGACGAAACGGTACGTTTCTTGCTCGTCGGTCAACAGCGCCCGCCGCTGCGGTCCCGGCTCGTCGGTCAACAGCCGCGTCATCATGCTGGCGCCCTCGGCAACCGGCCGCCCGTCGGGTTCCAGCGCCGCGCCGTGCGGATCGGGCCGGATCATGCGGTACATCATGCCGACTTGGTGACTGCCCGTGTAGCTGTGGATCGTCGTCTGCTCGTCGGGGGCCGTGGCCCAAGTGCAGTAGATGGCGTAGTAATCGTCGGGGCACCGGCCGGAGGCCGCCTTAAGCCGCACGAAGATCTGCTTGGCCCTGCTTGGCGGGACGTCGAGCGTGATGAAATGCTCGTAGTTGACGCCCACGCTTTCCGCTTTGACCTGGCCGGTTCCCAGGTCGTTTCCGTCCCAGGCGGTGCCTACCTGCCAGGAAAGCGGGCCGGGATTGCCGATGCGTTTGACTTTGATCTGGATTGCCGTGATCGGTGCGTCGGCCGCTACGTCGATCTTCTGCCCTCGGCCGGAAAATTCGGCCGCGTCGACGGCCAGACCGGTCTCCAGGTGGGTAATCGCCGAATCGCAGCCCGACCAGTGATACCACCGCGTACCCACTTGCGAGCTGGGCGAGGTAGGGTCCACGTCGTTCGACTGCAACACATAGAGCGGTCCCTCGGCCGCCCCGGCGGTCGCTTCCAGGAGCACGGCCGCCAACAGGGCCGTTCCCAGGAGATTCATCGCCGAGACCGACCTCAGGAGCGGCCGAAGAATAACTCGGGGACTGTCCCGATTTTCCCGCAGGGAAAATGGGACTGTCCCCCTCCCAAACCCAAGCCGGGTTGAAAAGAAGGGGTTCATGGTGTCTCCTCGTCTTTGTAGTGTGCGCTACTGAACGAGACCACCTCGGCGCGGTCGCCGGCGCCGACGTCGTAAACGATGTACTCGCCGCCGGCGGAAAAGTCGGACAGTACGCCGGGGTCGGACAAAACGAACGCACCCTCGGTGGCCGTCTTGAGCCGGTGCTCGGGACCGCTGGACGCGCTCTGGACCGGCTTGCCGTTGAACAAGCCCGGGTTGACGCGCAGCTTCATCACGGGCGTGCGCGTCGCGAAGGCGCCGCTTTCGGCGTCGACACTCTTGACGACCCCTCGGGCCACGGCCAGCGGCATGTTGAGCCGAAATCGCCAGAGCGCTTCTCCCGCCGGCTCAACCTCGGTGATCTCATAGACTGAAGGGCAAACGTAATCCGGCCGCGTCATCAAGAGATGGCGGCCGACCAACTCGGGCGACGGCGAGGGTCCGCCGGGATTGACCCGGATGAGCAGCGAAGACGAGTCCGGCTCGCTCTTAGCCACTTCGCCGCGAAAATCGGGCGGAAGATCGAGCCGCTTTTCTCCACACGTCAGCGAACCGCCACCAACGAGGTTGAGCGAGGTGACGCGCCCTCCGCGGGTCGTCACCAGCCCAAAGCGACCGTTGAGCGTGACCCGCACGCCGTCAACCTCGGCCACGACGGCGGCTGCGGGGTCGAGCGAGCTGAGGAAGTAGTCCGTCCGCTCGCCCGATTGCGGCCGCGAGGTCGTGACGCGAAAGGCGACCACGTTTCCGGCCTCGTTCGGTCCGAGCGGCGGTTCGGTAATCGTCATCGGCGCCACGCTGGTGACCGGCAGGTCAAACCGTTCTGCCTCGATCACGGCGGCAAAGGCCGTGGTGGTGGCTTCGTCTTGCGTACGGTCGCGCAGGACGAGGTGCCCCTCATAGGGGCTCCGGCCGCGCACGCCGTACCCTTCTGCCTTTGCCCGAATCACTTCGCGCCCCGGCCGGCCGAGCGCGTGAAGCCGCAGGGCGAGCGATTCGTAGTCGCAGGCGCAGAGGGCGCCGCCGGCAACACGGTAGGTGTCGTCGATCCGCCCCCAGAGTTGCCGGTCGAGGTCCGTCGAGAGATCGACGCGGATCGGGTCGCCGCCTTTGGGAGAGAGCACGAGGTCGCGGTACTCGTAGGCGTAATTGTAGTAGTGAAGGAAGCCGACGGCGCCGCTTTCTTGGGGCGTGCCCGCGGTGTCCACGCCGCGCGACGAGGGCACTCCGTCGAAGCTGACGCTTGTTTGCCCCCCCTCAACTTCGATGCGTACGCGGACGGGCTGACCGACCGGCAGGTTGCCGCCGGCGTCGATCCAGGCCACGCGGCGGTTGCCCACGTTGTCGGGATCGACCGAGAAGGCGAAGAGCGCCCGCTCCCTGTCGCCGGAGGCCTTGCCGGTCCGCACGACGGTGAACTCGGCGGCGAAATCCTTGAAGGGCTCGCGCGTGAGCAGATAGCGGTCGCCCTGCGAAGTGCCGGCGGGGAGCCGCCAGGTCGCGGTGACGGGGCCGTCGGTCTGTGCCCGCTCTACGTCGAAAAGAAATCCGTAACCGCCACGTGTCATGGGGGCGACGTCCTCGCCGGCAAGCGACCCCTTCGGCTGTTTCGTCCAGGCTGCCTGCCCC
>JBDRTC010000035.1:0-7235 GCA_043824335.1 Planctomycetota bacterium
ACCTAGCACCTCATGACTCTTGAACTTGTCAGTTGGGTGGCACTGGCGTCTCGCCCGGGTCCGGGCCCAAGCACTGGCGAGACGCCCGTGCCACCCCGAAAATCAATCGTCGCTGGGAACCAGCATGGCTTTCCCTTTCGAGAAACTGACCATCAAGGCCCAAGAGGCGCTCGAGCGCGCGCAGTCGCTGGCCGCCGATCGGGGGCATCCGGAAATCGATCCGCTGCACCTGCTGGCGGCACTACTGGGCGAGTCCGACGGGATCGTCGGTTCCATCATCGACCGCATCGGTGCGAACCGCAGGCAACTCGAGGGGATCGTCGACGCAGAACTGGGGCACTTTCCCAAGGTCGCCGGCGGCGCGCCGCCCCAGCCCGGGAGCGCCCTGAGCCGCGTGCTCCAAGCCGCCCGGGAACTGGCCGACGCGATGAAGGACGACTACGTGTCGACCGAGCATCTTCTGATGGCCCTGGCCAAAGTCGATTCCAAGGCGAGGAACATCCTCCAGCTTAGCGCCATCGGCGAAAAGGAGATCCTCAAGGCGCTCCAGGGCGTCCGTGGCAGCACGCGGGTCACCGACCAAAGCCCCGAGACGAAGTTTCAAGCCCTTGATCGCTACGGGATCGATCTGGTCGAGCGCGCACGCCGTGGGAAGCTGGATCCGGTCGTCGGACGCGATTCTGAAATCCGGCGCGTGATTCAAGTCCTTTCCCGGCGGACCAAGAACAATCCCGTGCTGATCGGCGAGCCCGGCGTGGGGAAGACGGCCATCGCCGAGGGGCTCGCGCTGAGGATCCAGAAAAGCGACGTGCCCGAGAGCCTCAAGCAGAAGCGCGTTGTCGCGCTGGACATGGGCGCGCTGGTGGCTGGAGCCAAGTACCGCGGCGACTTCGAGGAGCGGCTCAAAGCCGTGCTCCGCGAGGTCGAAGACGCCGACGGTAACGTGATCCTCTTCATCGACGAGTTGCACACCGTCGTGGGCGCCGGCCGGGCCGAGGGGGGGAGCGACGCGGCCAACCTGCTCAAACCGGCCCTGGCTCGGGGCGAGCTGCGCTGCATCGGGGCCACGACGCTCGACGAGTACCGCAAGCACGTCGAGAAGGACGCCGCCCTGGAGCGGCGGTTCCAGCCCGTTTACGTCGGCGAGCCCTCCGTCGAAGACACGATTACGATCCTTCGCGGACTCAAGGAACGCTACGCGACCCATCACGGGGTCAGAATCAAGGACTCCGCGCTGGTGGCCGCGGCACAACTTTCGTCGCGCTACATCACCGAACGCTTCCTCCCCGACAAGGCCATCGACCTGGTGGACGAGGCGGCGAGCCGCGTGGCCATCGAGTCGAAGAGTGTGCCCGCCCCGATCGACGAATTGGAGAAGCGCCTCTTCCAACTCGACCTGGCCGCCCGGCAGTTGCGCGATGAAGGAGAAAAGCACGCCGCCAAAGAGCTGCAGGATATCGACCGACAACGACAAGAGCTTGATGAGAAGAAACGCCGCCTCCACGAGCAGTGGCAGCGGGAAAAGGACGGGCTTGGCGACGTGAGCCAAATTCGACGCCAGCTCGAAGAGGTGGAGCACGAGTACGGCCAACGCAGCGCCGCGATCCTTGAAGCCCGAAAGAACAACGTTCGCGTTGACGAAGACGAGATGCGCGAGGTGTACGGGCTGGAAGTGAGAAAGAAACAGCTCGCCGAGCAGCTCGCCGCGGCCGAGACCAGCGAACCCGCCAACGGCGGTCAAAAACTCCTTCGCGAACAGGTCGGCCCGGAAGAAATCGCCGAGATCGTCAGCGCCTGGACCGGCATTCCAGTCGCCCGAATGATGGAGACCGAGCGAGCGAAGCTCCTGGTGATGGAAGACCGGATCCATCAGCGGTTGGTCGGGCAGGACGAGGCCGTCGAGGCGGTCGCCAACGCCGTCCGGCGCAGCCGGTCCGGCCTGCAGGATCCGAATCGGCCCATCGGGTCGTTCATTTTCCTCGGCCCCACCGGCGTCGGAAAAACTGAGCTCTCAAAGGCCCTGGCCGAGGTCATGTTCGACGACGAAGACGCCATGATCCGCCTCGACATGAGCGAGTTCATGGAACGGCACTCGGTGAGCCGCATGATTGGGGCCCCGCCGGGCTACGTCGGCTTCGAGGAAGGTGGGCGGCTCACCGAAGCCGTCCGCCGCCGTCCCTATTCGGTGATCTTGCTGGACGAAATTGACAAGGCGCACCGCGACGTCTTCAACATTCTCCTTCAAGTTCTCGACGACGGACGGCTGACCGACAACCACGGCCATACGGTCGATTTCACGAACACGATCATCGTGATGACCTCCAACATCGGAAGCCAACTGATCCGGGAGATCACCCGGGAGGGAGGCAGTGAAACGGAGATACGCGAGGCCGTCACCGAGTCGCTAGGCACGAGGTTTCTGCCCGAGTTCCTCAACCGAATCGACGAGGTCATCATCTTTCACCCGCTCAACGCCGGGCAGATTCGGAGAATCGTCGAGCTGGAAATCGGGCGGCTGGGTCGCCAACTCGCCGGGATGAACATTCACCTTTCCGTCACCGACGCCGCACTCGACGCCATCGCCGAGCGCGGCTACGACCCCACGTTCGGGGCCCGGCCGCTCAAACGGGTCATTCAGCAAGGCATCCAGAACCCACTGGCCGTGGAGCTTCTCAAGAGAGAGTCCGCCGACGGTAGCCGCGTCCGGGTCGATTGCGTGGATGGCGACTTCACTTTCGAGCGGTGTGAACAGGTCCAAGCGGGTTAGGATGCCCCGTGGCGGGCTCTCATCATTCAAGCCCGAGGATCATCATGAGTTCGGGCTTGATCTTCACATACATCAGGGCCGCGATTCCCAGGATCCGTGGCAGGAAGTTGAGTCTTGCCATATCGAACAAACCTCCAAACCGCGATCCAGACTCCCTGTACCTACCGCCCAGTACCGACGGCGATCATGTCCATCGTCAGGGTGCGGTCGGCCTGACCGACGCCATGCACCATGCACTTCGACGCCGCCGGGGGGCGATCCTGGTCGTAGAGCCAGAGACGCGCTCTGTCCATGCCCCTCGCCGAGCCGTCGTCGTACACATAATACGTCGCCTTGGCCATATGACGCAGGTCGCTGCCCGTCTCGGCGAGGATGGCCTTCAATTGGTCAAACACGTCGAGGGCCTGGTCCTGGCCGCGGCCCGCCTTTCGCGCGAACAGGCCGGAGACATAGATCTGCCGTTCAGAGCGGACCAGGGCCACACGGCTGAAGATCTGCATTGGCCTCACCTCGGGCGGGTTGTAGTACTCGACGCTCGGGCCCGACTCGTCCGTCAGGGGCAACTGCGCGATCAATTCGATCTCGACCGGAGGCGGGGCAAGCCACTCCACGAAGACCACTGGCGGAGTCATTTGGCCGGGGAAGAACTCCTTCAGTTCGCGCAGGACCTCATCCGCCGACGAGGCCGGCCTCAGAAACACCTTCAATTGGACCACCTGCGCCGGCGACAGCTTCAATTCTTCGAGCAATTCCCACAGCGTGGACATCGACTTGGTGACGGCGGACATTGTGAGGCCGCCTTCGGCCGGCACGCCGGACAGATACGCCACGCCACCGCGCGGCAACACTGCCGCGTCGGCACAACCCTCCTCGCCAGCCACGGCATCGCATCGGGCGAAGGCCACCGCTTTTCCCTTATCCGCCGCCACCGCGACAGCATCGACGGCCACCAGTGCGTCGCGGTGCGGCAGGGGCGTCAGGACCGCGGTGATTGCCGGACGAACGGCCGCCTCCAGCCGCTTCGTCAATTGCTCGCGCACGCAGTCGACCGTCGGCGGCGCGAGTGCGTAGACGTTCAGACGCACCAGTTGGTCAAGACTGGACCCCGAAGCGCTCAGCACGGCGTCCAGGTTGTCCAGCACTTGCTCGACCTGCTTGTCGACGGAATCCTCCCCCACCATCTTTCCTTCGCGATCCAACGGCAGGAGCTGCCGCGTGTGCACCAGAGGATGGCCTTCGACGACCACGGCCTGCGACGTCCCCGCCGGGGCATCGAGGGGAAGGTAACGGACCGATGGCTCGCTCGTCTCCTCGACGGGCGTGTCTTTGACGGCCGCGGCCTTCGCGGGGACGCCGTCGTCACTCGCGGCTTTGACGGCAGGGCAAGCGGCCAGCGCGACGCAACAGCCAGCCAACACGGCGGCTCTCAAAGATTGCCATGACATAGATGTGCTCCTCCCTCGGGTAGTCGAGCCGCAGCCAAAGTCGAAAATCCGTAACGATTTCAAGTGTCTATCCAGCCGGAAAACAAAGGCAAGCCGATTCCGCCTTGGCCGAAACGTGAACTTGGCGCGTGCCCGTAGATATCCCTTGACGACTTCTACGGGCCCTTGTGGGTCTCAATACCGACCACGTACTGCTTGATCGACGCCTGATCTTGGGCCCCGTGGTAGGAGACCACGACGAGATCGCCGTTCTTGCGCATCCGCACGTCGCCGTAACCGGCGTCCGGGGTGTGCTCGTCGAGATCCAGGGGCGCACTCCAGGTCTTTCCCTTGTCTTCCGAATACCAAAGCCCAACGTTTCGGGTGGCCGGCTCCTGATGGACGCCGGTCCCGATAAGTATGCTATCGTTCCACCATTGAGGGATGGTCTCTGCCCCGCTCAGATGTTTGAGATGCTTGAGAGTGTAAATTCTGGCGCGTTTCCATGACTTCACCCTGGAACTCACGCTGACCGGCTTGGTCCACGTTTTGCCCATGTCCTGACTCCTGGTCAAGAAGGGCAGTTCCGTCTTGAAACCGCCTCGTATGACGACCACAAGCTCGGTTTCGCCCACGCGCTCGATACCGGTCTCAGAATCTCCGGTCCGATCCCAATCCCTCTCGCTATCGCAGCAACTGACGAATTCCCACGTGCGTCCGTTGTCGGTGGACTTGAGCAGGGCGGGAAGCGTCTTCCCCGGATAGAACCATCGGGCGGACAGCAACTTCCCCGGCTGATTCTGACGCCAGTCGCTCAGCCGGGAGGTGGCGTATATCGTGTTGCCGTCGAGAAAGGAATCCTGCGTCAAATCACCGCACCCCCCACCTGGGATGCCTTGAAACGCAACCTTGCTCCACTGGCTCCAGCTTCGGCCGTCATCCGCCGAGACGGTGATCCACATACCACCGTGGCCGGGGCGGGGCTCGCCCTGGCCCGGAGGGAAAATCGCGTCCATGGCCGCGATCACCAAGTCCCCATTCGGGGCGAGATAGATATACGGTTCGACCGGATCGTGTGGGGACTCCTTCGGGCTTGCAGCGCTGGGTAGCCCCGAGACCGGCTTGCCGTCCAGATAGGTGTTCGGCGGAGCCCATGTCCTGCCTTCGTCGGCGGAAAACATGACTTCGATTTGGCCGCCGGGGCTCTTCCAATGGTGGTCCGAATGGACATAGGTCATCACCCACACCCCGTTGGCCAGCACCCGAAGCGATGCCCGTGCGAAATAGCGTCCATCGTGCGTGGGTCGGATGGTCGTGACTTCCTCGACCGTCAATCGCACCTCGGCACTGGCGTGCGTCGTCAGGTCTGCCAGCACAATGGTGAACAAGCACAGAGTTGCTGCCGCTCTGCTCCGCATTGCCTTTCTCCAGTCGTAACCGTTCATTTATGGGCCTACACCTGCTCCGGCAA
Source organism: Planctomycetota bacterium (assembly GCA_043824335.1). Classification (GTDB taxonomy): domain Bacteria; phylum Planctomycetota; class Planctomycetia; order Pirellulales; family Thermoguttaceae; genus JBDRTC01. Next base: position 5,663 of record JBDRTC010000035.1, read on the forward strand.
CTCGTAGCCCTTACGCCTTGGGATGTCGAGATAACCGTTTGCCTCATCGTCGCCGGGGAAGATTTCCTTCTCTGGGTCCCATTTGAGTGGACGTCCGAGCCAGCGGGCAATGTTGCCCAGATGGCACAAGGTGGCGACGCGATGGCCATTCTCGATCTTCATGATCGGATCCTTGCGCGACTTCACGCAGTCGTAGAAATTCTGCATGTGGTTGTCGCTCTCGTAAACGCGGATCGCATCGGCCGGAAGCGGGTCTTTGTCGAGCCCCTTCGGATCGCACTCGTAACTTCCGCGAATGATCGTGATTCGGCCTTTGTCTCCGATGAAGGTTGCGCCGCCTCCCACCCTGGGATTGAGGGAACTCAGGGTCAACACCACGCCGTTGGCATACTTGTAGTTGATGACCGACTTGCTCGAAGCCGCATCCCCGCGATCCCGCAGATCCGGCGTGTCTTGGACGAACGTCTCCATTTTCTCGGCAGGGTCGACCCAGACCTCGACCGGACCGCTGTCGTCCATGTCGAGAGCCCACTGGACCATGCTCAGCCCGTGGCAGCCCCAATTCAAGAGTTCGCCGCCCGAATAGGGCCGGAACGACATCCAGCCCGGGCCAACGGCCGTTTGCTCTGCCGGCTGAGGCGTAAAAGTCGGTTCGGGCTCATAGGGGATGCGCGACAAATAGAGATTAACGTTGTAGGGCACAACTTCGTTCGGGCCACACCAGCGATCCCAATCAAGCGCCTCCGGGACCGGCTGGGCGGGGAAATCGCACTCAAAGGGACTGGGGAAGTTGTAGGCGATGATCGATTGGATCTTGCCGATGCGGCCGTTGCGGATCAGTTCCACGGCTTTGCGAGTTTTTGCGTTGGATCGCTGCTGTTCGCCGGTCTGGAACACACGTTTGTACTTGCGGACGGCCTCGACCATCACGCGACCCTCGCGGATCGTGTGGGACAAAGGTTGTTCGCCGTACATGTCCTTGCCCGCCTGGGCGGCATGGATGCAGGGCAGGTAGTGCCAATGTTCGGGCGTGGCATAGACGACGACGTCGACGTCTTTGCGCTCCAGCATCTTGCGATAGTCCTGGTAGGGCTCCGCCTTGTACGTCTTGGCCCATTGCGCGGCACGGGTTAGGTTAAAATCGGCCACGGCGACGATGCGGGCTTCTTTGGGCGGCGCTCCCTGCCCTCCTTTTCCGACCTGCAGTTGCGAGTTCCGCCGCCCGCAACCGATGATTCCCACCCCGATCTGGTCGTTTGGCCCGGGAGATTTCTCCGCTTCCCCGGTCGCGTCCGGCTCGATCGGTCCCGGCTCGGGCGGGGTCGGCTTCGGACAGGAGATGAACAGCGGCAGACTGATTCCCGCCGCGGCGGCGCCCAAGCCATGCCTCAGCAATCGGCGCCGCGTGATCTTTCTTGAAGCCGCCATTCGAAGTCTCCTCTCCTCTTGGGTCCTTGGTTCTGCGAAATGTTCCGGCTGTGCCCGATCCTCGGCTCAGGGGGGCCGAAGAATAACGTCCTGTTTCTTGCCTTCCCGTCGCCAGCGGTGCGGCAGTACAACTGCCGCACCAACC
>JBDRTC010000036.1:0-3370 GCA_043824335.1 Planctomycetota bacterium
GCCTAGCAAAATGCCTATTTCTGCCGTTGACCATTTCTGATTACTCCAAGACATCTATATTATCCACCGCGTGTTCCCCCAAGCCGCATAAGACATTATCCTGCACCGCGCCGAGGTCATAGCCCTCCGCCATTTTCTGCAACATCGACACCTGCCTGTTTACGCGCTTGCGCTTGGCCGTCATGGCGTCGTCGAAGCTCTGCTTGAGGGCGTCCAGGAGTTCATCGCGTGATGTGCGGTCTAGTGTCATTTCACCCTCTCATCGAATGAATGGCGGCACCCATGCCCAATCCACCGACTGCGCCGGCTCCCGCTCCCAAGAGCCCAGCCTTCAATCGCGAGATTCCCGGCTTTACCTCGGGAAGGCCTCGCTGACGCCTGACATAACGCTGGAATGGCGTTGGATTGGCATGCTTCTTCTCCAACTGCTTTGCCGCGCGAAGACCCATGAGCGCTCCTCCACCCGCTCCAACCGCAGTCGGGATGGCAAAGGCCGCCACGTCGCCCATGCTGATACCAACCTTCTCCAGCTCATCGAAAAATGCACCTTGTAGGTTCACCGATCACCCCTGAGTGAAAATTTCCAGGTCATCGACCGCCTTCTCGCCCAGCGCATTGAGCACGTTATCCTCGATCGCGCCCAAATCGTGGCCTTCCGCGATTTTCTCGAGCAGCGAAATCTGCCTGTCCACACGCTTGCGCTCGGATTCGATGGCGTCATCGAACGCCTGCTTGAGCGAATCGAGAAGAGAGTCCCTATCGGCTTTGGGTAGTGTCATCCTACACTTCCATAAATCGACTTATAGTGTCCCCCACCTTTTTCCTGCTGCGGGTAACTGCGGATGTGCTCATCTTCAGCTTCCGCGCGAGCTCAGCGGTCGACATGGGCCGGCCCGCATTGTTAATCGCCTCCCAGACGGCATTCGATTGCGCGTCGAGTTCAAAGGGAAGGAACGATTTCACCTCGCGCCACTTCCCGCCCTGCATCATTCCCGGATCCGCCTCGTACATGGTGGCCGACAGGTCCTTGCGCTGCACCTTGCGCATGCGCTCCACGTGCTTGGGCGGCCACTTGAGCTGATCCGCCAGTTCCATGACCGACGGGGGCCTGTTGAGCTTGTCCTCCAGATCCCGCTCGGCCATGTTGAACTCCGCAATGCGGTAGACCATGGGCTCCGGGATCTTGGCAAAATTTTGAAGGGAGGTGACATAGCGCAAAATTTTACGCTGGTTGGTGTTCACCCACGAATTCAACTTTACCCCGCGATCTGGGGAGTAGGTCTCGAATGCGTCTACGAGGTTGAGCTGGGCGTGTGCCTTGATTGCGCTGTCCGGGATGTTCGTGCGTTTGTACACGGATACCTGCTTGTTGACGAGTGGCTCGAAGCGCTGAAGCAGGGACTGCAGGTCCGCCTTTTTACGCCCACCGCTGGCCCACTTCTTCCAAAGCTGCAAGTCCAGATCCGGCACGTCTTACCTTCCGCCGCTGCCCAGCGCCGAGGTCTTCTTGAGAAGCTTCTTGGCTTCCAGGGCCTTGCGGGTCTTGGGGGCAGTCTCCACCTTCCCCTTGGCCGATTTGTCCATCGAGATCTTCGACAGGTAGTCCACCAGCTGCCGGCTGTAGCTCTCCTCGGCATGCTCCGCCTCCCTGGAGCCTATTGCAGCGCCCAGAATGCTTCCCAGAGTCGCTCCGACGCCCGCGCCAATGGTTCCGGCCGTGGGCCTGTTCGCGAAGGCTCCAATGGCCTTCTCGGCCCCGTAGCCGAGTGCGCCGCCGATGCCTGCGCCCGCGGCCCCTCCCCCTGCCACGGTGGCCGTGGGGTGCTTGGTCATGAAGCCGGGCTGCGGCTCCTGGGGCATGCCTCCCTGGGACATGGGTCCCGGCGCCACGCTGAAACCCTGCGCGATCTTGGTCTTGGCCGGCAGGCCGTAGGCGGTAGCCAGGTGATCGGCCAGCGCCGCCGCGCTCTTGCCGATGTCGCCCTGCTCCTCCTTCTCGACGTCTACCTTGGACGTGGGGGGCTCGCTGCGGCTCTCCTCGAATCCAGCCCCGGGCTTGGGGGCCCCGCGCCCCTCTGCCGTGAGCTCCGCGCCCAGCTTCACCCGCTCGAGCCTCCACTCCGCGGCGTCGGCGGCCGCCTTCTCCATGCCTTCGTTGAAATCCTGCTCTGTGAAATTCATGGTGGTCTCCTAAAATTCGGCCACTATGAGCGCGGCCTGTTTTTCCAATGCTTCCTTGATCGGCCTGTCCGGCTTTACCGCCACTTGCTCGATTGTCCTGCCCGGGGCGCCCAACACTTGTGGCGTCGACTGATTCTTGAATTTGCCTGCGGTAAGGGGCTTGTTGAACAGGCTGGCATGCTTGCGCTTTCGCGAGGCCAGCCAGTCCTTGGTCGGCTTGTACAGGGCGGAGCCCGATCCCGCGACCAGCCCTCCAAGGGCCAGGGCGCGCATGAACGTCTTCGCACGCATCGTGTCTTTTATAAACTTCAGGGCCTCGGGGGAGCCCTTCTTTAAATCCGCCAGATGCGCCGAGCTCCTTCCCTTGCCGAAAAATGGAGCCACCTCCCCACTGTAGGTCAGGCCCATGAGCGCAAAGGGCAAACCACCCACCAGGGAGGATCCCGCAACCCCGCGGCCTATCGCCTGCATCGCCAAGTTCCCGCGCGTCTCCTTCGGCTGGTGGAACTTCTTTACGACGACCTTGGGAGGCTTGCCTTTGCCCTGGTTCACATAGATCTTAAGCTGCTGCAGATTCTCCGCAGCCTGCTTATCGAGCGCTTCTTTGATCATGGAACTGATAATAAGACAATAAGGGGGCCCAGGTCAATCCTCTTCGGTGTTCACGGCCTCCTCGTCCCCCTGCGAACTGAAGGCGCCGGGCTCCAGCTTCTTGATCTCGGCAATGGCATCATGCACCCTGGTCTCCAACGCCTTCAGCTCCTCCTTGCGTGACATGCGTCCGCTTATGGAGCCCTCCTTGAGATGGGCCAGCTCCTGCTGCAGCAAGGTGTCGAAGTCTATCGCGCCGATGCCGGCATTCAGCTCCTGGGACAGGACGAAGGCATAGGCGTCGTTGATCGCAGTGCGCAGCTTCAGCTTTTTCGCGTTGTCTACGGCTTTTTTATCTGCATCAGCCATATTCCAACTATCCTAACTATCCGCGCATGGCCCTGTCCAGGATCTCGGTGACATACGCGATGGATCGCAGCCTGCGCTCCCGGCGTATGTCCAGCCGCGCGGACGCGTCCTCCCCCCGCTGCACGCCTATGATGGAGCTGACCTCGTCGTCCACCAGCAGGAACAGGTCCTTGTAATCCCCAAAGGCCCGCGAGAAGAAGCCCTCAAACCCTTCCGCCACCTTGCCCCG
>JBDRTC010000037.1:0-2124 GCA_043824335.1 Planctomycetota bacterium
AGGGCAGCGGGATCACCTGGACGTCGGGCACCGGCTTAGCGTCCGGCAGCGTCGTCTCCTCGGCACGCCCCGTTGGGCTTCCACTAATCGGCCCCAGGAGGAAAAGAAGACTCGACACGAACACGGCGACCGGTCTTGCCATCACGACAGTTGACATTGCATCGTCCTCCAGCATTCGGCACCCGGGGGTCGCCTCCGCCCCATGCTGCCGTGGGTCCTACGGCCCAGGGCGTGGTGGCAGTTTCCGTATGCGATGCCGCCCTGGTTCGATGACAACAAACGAGACATCCTGGTCGGCTAGAAACTTCATGGCGTCGTCGCAAAGCGGATGTCCTCGGCGGCCAGCACGTCAATGGCGTACTGGATGCACGCGCGAACGTCTTCTGGCGCCAGGTCGGGGTAATAGTCCCGGACGATCTCGGCAAAGCACAGGCCTTCGCGAACCAATTCCAGGACACTTTGCACGGGGATCCGGCTCCCCGCCACGCAGGGCTTGCCGAAGTGAATTGCCGGGTGGACGGCGATTCGCTCGTTCACGGTTCCTCCTTCTTGCCAACCTTGCTAACAGATGAGGTCAACATCGCTCATTGGGACATCCGCTCTGCCCGCAGCCGCAACAACGTCAGAAATTCTGCCAGGTTGACTAATCCTTCGGCCTCTTCGCGCTCTTGCTCGGTCAGCGGCTGGCCGGAATCCTGACGCTCCAAGAGAGTCTGCAGGCGGGCATCGACCGCTTCGGGCAGGCGGAAGCGCGCCAGATCCGCCGGCAAATCGACTTCGATGGTTAAGGTCATGAGAAACTCCAGGGAAGACTTGTCAGTTCATTCTACCGTCGGCCGCGAACCGAAGCACGCACCGCGGATTGAAGCGGTCGGGCGTCTTTGTTTGGGCGTGAATCATGCGAACCAAACACTCCCGACCCCTTTGTCTTCTTAGCATGCTCAGTATACGCGGCGACGCTCGATTCCACAAGTGGGGGCCGGGCTTCTCTGCCGACGAGGGAGTCCGGGAATAAACCGGGAAGTCAAGTTATTTGTCGGCCGCCCCTTCGCACTCCCAAGACGTGGCATCGCACCGTCCTCTACGATTCAAAGCCAAACTCCCCCTTGACCCGATGCGGCCATGATAGCCGCCCGAGAGTGCCAACGCAAACGAACCTGGACGGCCGCGGAAGTGTCACGGTGAGTATGTGTCTGTACGTCTGGAAGCACCGACGGCCCACGTACGCAGCGACTCAACGATCGTCAGCGGCCAGCTTCGCGCGCGCGTCGGCCGCGTGGTCGAGGATTTCCTGGCGGCTGATGCCGGCCTCGGCGTACATGGCGAAGATGTTCTCGACCGGCGTTTCGGGCGGGATGGTGTGCGAGGCGGCCAGGATGTAGCCACCGCCGTCGGAGGTCATCCCGTCGATCAGTCGGCGGGTGGCCCGGCGCACGTCGTCGACCGTGCCGCTGGGCAAGAGGTCCTGCGTGTCGACCCCGCCCATGAAGGCCAGGTCGCGGCCGAACTCGCGCTTCAGCTCCAGGGGGTCCATGCCGGGGCAATTGCACTGGACCGGATTGAGCACGTCGAGCCCCATCTCCACCAGATCGGGGATGATCGGCCGCAGCGCCCCGCAGCAATGATGGGCGACCCAAAGTCCGTGGGCTTTCCCCACGTCGAACACCCGCTTTTGGTGCGGCTTGATCAGCGTGCGCCACGTGTTGGGGCTCATCATGAGCGAACGCTGGCTGGCCACGTCGTCGCCCGACCAGAGCCAGTCGAGCGGGAAGCGGCGGCACGCCTCGAGGGAAAGCTCGACGGCGAAATCGGCGCACCGTGAAAACATCTCGTCGGTCAGTTCCGGCTCGGAAGCCATTTCGAGCATCGTCCGCTCCAGGCCGCGGAGCCGCCAGTACATCTCGAACACGCAGGGCGAGACGTCGCAGCCGATGAAATACTCGTCGGCACTCTCCAACAGCGGATTCATCCGAGAGAGCAGGAACTCTTTCTGCTCGACCGGGAACCGATAGCGGCGTACCTCTTCGGGCGAGGCATCGGCCAGCGGGAACCCGACGGCTTGGTTGTAAGGGCCCTCCTTGACCCACTCGACGCCCCAGAAGTCGACGTGGCCCTGGCCGTCGC
>JBDRTC010000038.1:0-2440 GCA_043824335.1 Planctomycetota bacterium
CAACCGCTTCGGATTTCGTCACTAGAATGCCCCGGAAGCGAAGCCCATCCGCAAAAACCCCGATGAAAACCGCTTCCACGTACCCAAAACCAGCACGAAATAGGTGGGTGGATTTGAACCACCCGCGGAAGTTGGGCTAGCGGCGGACTGTCCGCCAATATGGGGAAGTGTGGCATCCGGCGGACCAGCGCACTCTCACTGAAAAGGGCATGGTCACCAATGGGAAGGGTTGTGAAGAATTGCTGGACGCCCAGAGCAACATCGAATTTGCAGAGAACGGTGCTTTTCAAACTCGCTCTGAACTCAAGAACCTCCGCAGGCCGGCTCTGGCTTCCATCATCAGACTGAACAGGGTGGGGACCAGCACGAGCGTGACAAGGGTTGACACAACCAGACCGCCCAGCACGACGGCGCCCAGCCCGCGATACAGTTCGCTGCCCTGTCCCGGGAGCAAGACCAGAGGCGAAAGTCCGAGTACGGTGGTAGCGGTCGTCACAAAAATCGGGCGGATGCGTGTTCGCACGCTGGCCAGAATCGCGTCGTTCGGGCTCATGCGATCGTCGCGCATATGGTTGAGCGATTGATGGACAATCAAGATCGGATTATTCACCACAGTGCCAATCAGGATTACGAAGCCAAGCATGGTCAACACGTCGAGCGACTGGGGCGCGCTATGAGGCTGCAAGCTGAGATACCAGTTCAACGCTGTCAGTCCGAGGAATCCGCCCGCGGCGCCCAGCGGCACGCTGAGGATGATCACCAGCGGGTAAAGCCACGACTCGAACAGCGCGGCCATGAGCAGGTAGGTGATCAATAGTGCCAGGAGGAAGTTCCACTTCAAGGCCCGCCAGGTGGTCCGAAGCTTGTCGGCGGTGCCGCTCAAGCGGACCTGATACGCTCCGCCGATTTCGCCCGATTTCCGCAGCGGCTCGATAATATGGCTGTCAATCAAATCGACTGCTCGTTCCAGCGGCATTTCCCGCGGCGGCACCACGGAGACCGTGATCGCTCGTTGCCGTTCCCGCCGATTGATCTGCTCCGGGCCACCGGCCAACCGCACGTCGGCCAGCGACTCCAAGCGAGCGAGTTCTCCGGAGGGAGTGTTGATAATCAGACCGGGCACATCCTGCGTGTACTCAACGAACTCGCCGCCCCCGACGAGCGTCAGATCGATTTTGTCGCCGGCAAGGTAGTAGTCGGTGGCATAGGCGCCGTCAATCAGGGCGTCGACCGTGTAGCCCAACTCCTCGGTGCTCAGCCCCATGTCCGCCGCCTCTTCCAGTTTGCGGACCAGATGCAATTCCGGCATGCTCAGGTCGAGGCTCGGCGAGGGAAATGCAAGACAGCCCGGGACGACCTGATGGACATCGAGACGCCGATCTTCGGGCCGCTCGCCCTGGCCGAAGATCCGCCGGCCCAGTTCCACCAGCTTGGGCAGTTCCGGGCCGCTAATCTCGATGTCCACGGTACGGCCTCCACTCAGGTCGAAGGAGAACACGCTCTGCTGGCTGGCGAAGGTAATCATGCCGGGGAACTGCGTGCCGAGCGTCTGCACCAGGGGAACCAGCTCTCCTGCCCGCATCGGATCGACCGCACGCAAGACGAAGTAAAGACGATCCTTCGTGGGGAAGACGCAGTAGCTCTCAATCGGAGGAAAATCGAGTCTTTCGTTGGCCGGGTTCCCTTTGTCGACGTCCCAATAGGGCTTGATGTCCTCCTCGAGTTTCTTACCGAGTTCCAACAGCCGCTCGATATCGTAGCCGGCCGGCGGCTGCAATACTCCGATCACAGAGTTGGCATTGGCTGTCGGCAGGTATTCAACGCTGGGCATCATCAGCCAGCTTATCCCCAACGATCCGCCGACAAACAAGGCCACCGTAGCCAAGCGGAGCAAGATGCTATGCTGCAACAAGGCATTCACGGCAACCACGCGGTTGACAAACATCCGGCCTAGCGCGTCGAAAGGACGAAGCGGAACCTCGGAGTGCCCAGCAGGGGAACGTTCTTCGGGCGGCGCTTGCTCCCCGTGGCGTCGGAGAATCCGGGCCGCCGCGGTCGGAATCACGGTGACAGAGACGATCAGGGACAATCCCACTGCCGAGCTGATCGCCAGGGCAATGTCGCGAAACAACTGACCGGCTTCCTCTTGGACAAACAACACGGGCAGAAAGACCGCCAGGGTCGTCAGCGTCGAGGCGACCACCGCGCCCCAAACTTCCTTCGTTCCGCGGACCGTAGCGTGAAACGGATCCTCGCCCGCCTGGTAATGCCGAAAGACATTTTCCAATACGACGACAGCATTGTCCACCAGCATCCCTACGGCGAACGCCAACCCAGCCAGACTGATGACGTTCAGCGAACGTCCCAGCAGGTGGAGCATCAAGAACGTACCGATGATGCTGGTGGGAATGGCCAGGGCGATGACGATCGTGGTTCGGCC
>JBDRTC010000039.1:0-4387 GCA_043824335.1 Planctomycetota bacterium
CGCGGGACAGATACGTTTGTTCACCAAAAACGGTTCCTCGGCACGGAGCCGCGGATTATAGGCAAATGTCGAAAACGGGGCAAGATCGACCCGGGCCCCTGTTGGCACCTAAGAGGGTGTTTTCGAATTTCTATCATTTGCTTTTGCGGGACATCGTTTCGTGAAAGTGCAGCCCGAAGGGCTGAAATACGATAGCCCAGGGCAACGCCCTGGGTACGGGGTAATCCCAGTCCATGAAGCCCTGAAAGGGCGTCATAAACTGTTGCAGTACAGAAGGTTATTACGCCCTTTCAGGGCTGGGGTCTCGCCGTTGCTCCTAAACCCAGGGCGTTGCCCTGGGCTATCGTATTTCAGCCCTTCGGGCTGCACTTTCACGAAACGATGTCCCGCAAAAGCAAATGATAGCAATTCGAAAACACCCTCTTAGGTCAACGGGCTCCACTCTTTCAACAGGCTGCTGGAAGGTCGGTCAGACCGCATCGCTCACTGGGCTATCGGTCCCCGGCCCCGGAAGCGGTCCAGCTCTGGTCAGATTGCGCCAGTTTCCGAAAATCACGGCAAACGCCACGCAACCGGAAGAGGAACTGGGGCGGGCGTTTTCAAGTGCATTGAATTGTTGTATACTCGCAACCGAAAACATGCCGCGTTGGGCCGCCTCAGTCCCGCGGTATCAGAGAAGCGTTCCCACATGGCGGCATTATCTTAATCAGCCCGAAGCCTGAGTTCGATGTATCCAGCCGTTATGGGGCACGTCAAGCCCAGACAGTTACGAAGACCGAGGAGCCGTACAGTGAGGTTGCTCTATGTATTTTAACTTCAACTGTTCCAGTTGCGGGAAGGCGCTGAAAGTGCGCGAGGAACTCTCCGGGCGCAGAGCCAGGTGCCCCTATTGCCGTTCGAGCGTCACTGTGCCCGACCGTTCGCCCGATGAGGCGGCGGGGGAAGGGCCGGAGTCACCGGCCACTGGCGCGGCCAGCTCGACCGGCCCTCGGCGCCGGCCCCGGAGCAGCCGCCGGAAAAGCCTCGGCGCCTGGGAGCACGGCGCCGGCCTTTCCGCAGATCGCCATTGGGCCGTCAGCCGTATCCAGTCGCCCTGGCGTCGAGTCCCGAGTTGGCGGGCGCAAGAAACGGGCCACCGACGAGAACGACGACGGCACGAACGTCAGCATGCTCTGGACTTCGCTCGTCGGCCTGGGCGCCACGGTGGCGTTTTACATCATCTTGCTGCCGCTTCCGCCGATTTACTTCCGCGACTTGTTCTATGAGCGCGGCTGGATCACCGTGGCCGAGGCGTTCTTGATGTTTTGGTCTTTGGCGATCTTGTTTTTCAAGTCCTACAAATTGCGGCGGCAGCGGGAGTCGATGCTTTTCAACTTGCTTCCCGAGAACATCGGCCGCAACATCACCATCGACAACGTGGACCGATTCGCTTCAACCATCCGTGATCTGCCCGTGAATCCCCGCTCCAGCTTCCTGGTGCAACGGGTACTCCGCGGGCTGGAGCATTTTACAGTCCGGCGCAGCGCTTCCGAAGTCTCGACGGTGCTGACATCCCAATCCGAGTTGGACAATCACGCCGTCAATTCCAGTTACTCGCTGTTGAACGTGTTCATTTGGGCCATCCCGATTCTCGGTTTCATCGGCACCGTGATGGGCCTGGGAACGGCCGTCGGCAGCCTGGGGGTCCAAGACACCACCGACATCGAAGGCATCAAGGAATCGTTGGGGGCCATCACGGGCGGCCTTGGCGTCGCCTTTGACACCACGCTGGTGGCCTTGATCATGAGCCTCATGCTGAAACTCCCCGCCAGCTCGATGCAAAAGGCGGAAGAAGACCTCCTGAACTGGGTCGACGAATACTGCAACGAGAACCTGCTTAAGCGGTTGAAGGAGGAAGACGGCCAGCCGGAGCCGGACGAAATCGGCAAGATCATCAAGCGGGCAATCGACCTGAACCTGGCCGAAGTCGTGGAGCACTCGCGGACGACCGTGAGCCTGATGACCGCGCAAAGTCTGGCCGCGCATAAACAGTTGACACAAATCGTGCGGGATTCCGCCGACACGGCCGCCGGCGCGGCGATTTCGCTGGTCGAGCATTTGAGGCTACTCGAGGAAGCCGTGACGAACATGAACGAAGTGCTGGGCCGGTTGGGCGGAAAACAGGTCGTGATCCAGCCCGTTGAGCGTCCACGGCGACGCTGGCGCTGGTTTGCAGCCCGTGAGGACGATAGCGAGTGACATCACTGGGTCGCAGTCATGGCCAAACAAAAAATCGACGAATCCGTCTCGTTGTTTCCGTTCCTGGACATTATGGCCTGCCTGATCGGCATCCTCGTCCTGCTGATCACCGCCGCCACGCTGGCCCAAATCGGCAGGGACGCGGAAGACACGGCCGATGCCCAGGCCGAGGCAAAAGCCGAGGCTCGGGTCACGGAATATCGGGCGGTCAGGAAAAGCCTGATCGCCCAGACAGAGGAGCAGAAGCAACTGCAGGAACTGGTCGAGCAGACCGAGGCCGCCCGGCAAGAACTGGAACAATTGCAGGCCGAAGTCGCGCGGCTGGAAGCCCAACGGGCGGCGGCCCAACAGCAGATCGCAGAAATGTTGCAGCCCGAAACCGAAGAGAAACTCGAGGAACTCCAGCGGCAACTGGTCGAATTGCGCACCCTGCTGGCCAATCGCAAGGAGGCGGCCGAGTCCCAGATCCAGATCGTCCCCAGCGGCAGCGGTTACGGCCTGGCCCCCGTCTTCGTCGAGTGCGCCGCTGGGAGCGTGGTGCTCCACGACCAGGACGAACCGCTGCAAATCCCCGTTGGCAAACTTGCCGCTCATAAGGCCTACCTGAATCTGCTGGACAACGTCAAGCAGCAGTCCAAAGGCACCGTGGTGTTCCTTGTCCGACCGGACGGCGCCGCCTCCTACAATACCGCCCGAAACATCGCCCGCAGGCGCTATGTGACCAACGGCAAGCTGGCCGTGGCCGGACACGGCAAGCTCGACCTGTCCTTGTTTCAGAAGTGATGAGCCGACATGAAAGCTAGAGCAGCGGCTACGGAATTGAACCTCGATTCGCTGATGGACACGGTCACGAATGTCGTCGGCATTCTGGTCCTCGTCCTCGTCCTGGTTACGCTGAACATCAAGCAAAACGTCGAACGCATTCGGCAAGAGGATCCCAGCCAGTTCGGCGTGAGCGTAGAGCAACTGGCCGAGATCCGCCGGCAGGCGAGCCAGCAGCGCGAAAGAATCGAAGAACTCCAAGTTCAGGTGGTCGACCTCGACGTTCGCATCGAGCAGGACCAGACCGAGATAGTCGAGCAACGGGAACAACTCGAGGAACTCCGCGACGAGCCCCAGCAGGACCTTAAGAAGCTGCTCGAGCAACACAAAGAGCAACAGGAGCAGCTCGCCAAGATCCAGGAAGAGATCCAGGCCGTCCAGGGCGAGTTGGGCCAGATGCCCGAATCGGCGGCGCCGCCGCCGGAGGTCGTCCGCCTGCCCAATCCGCGCGACGCTCCCAAGGGCGCGCAGCCGATCCTGTTCTTCTGCCGCGAAGGTCGCTTGATGTTCTTCGACCCGGAGGGATTGAAGGAACGCGTCATGAAACGCGTACAGTACCTGATGCGGCCATTGGCGGCCAAGGCGGGACCGGGCGGGGAAATCGACTGCCAGAAGCTGGTCGAGACGTACAACAAGGAAGCGCTGAGTGACAAGGAATTTCACTCCCGGCTTGTGGTCGAAAACTTCCGCCTGGTGCTGATCTACGAATACAAGGGGGCCGGCGAAACGCCGGACCGGCTGCGTCTCCCCTCCTCGCGCTTCCAATCCGTCGTCAGACGCATGGACCCGAAAAAATTCTACGCCCGCTTCCTGGTTTGGCCCGACAGCTTCGACGTGTACGTCGAAGCCCGGAAAATATGCGACGAGCGCAGCGTGCTGGCGGGCTGGCAGCCTTGCGTGGACGACTACCAATGGAAGGTGGCCCTGGGCATTACCGTGGCCTGTCAGGGCAAACCCAAGCCGCCACCCAAACCGCCGGCCGACAAGACCGCGCCAACAAAACCGGCGACTCCCCCGCCGCCGCCGCTACCCAACGACGTCATTGATTGAGGCGGCTGACAGCCCAACGGCTGCCGCGTCCCCGAGCAGACGCGAAACCTCTACGACGCCATCACCTTTCCCAAGTCCATTGTTCATCCCCGTGCTCGCGCCTCCATTTCTTGCCCATGCCATGCAGCCCACCATTCCCGAAGAGCACTGGCGAGACGCCAGTGCCACCCGCCCGTTGGACGGCATGCGGACGTGAACGCCAAGGGGAAAGGGGCTGAGCCGCAACGCGGCGACAGTGAATAGCCAGGGGCGTGAGCCCCTGGAATTGAGGGCAAGG
>JBDRTC010000040.1:0-2755 GCA_043824335.1 Planctomycetota bacterium
GGCTGCGATGGATCGACCGAAACCGTATTGCTCTATCCCGTCCCGCGAGGGGCTACGGAAGGTATTGAGCAGTTCGCCGGTGGCGGCGTCGAACAGGTACGCGTAACCCGCGTACCCCGCCGACCAGTTGCCGGAAGCGCCAACGAGCACCTTGTCGCCGAGGAACGCCACGGATTCGCCGAACGGAACGTCGGGGCGATCGTTGGGGTTGGTGAACGTCTGCAATAACTCGCCCGTGCCGGCATCGAACAGGTACGCTGCGCGCTCAGCCTCAGCGTTGCGCCAGGGGGCTTGCGTCCCCACAAGGATCTGCGTGCCCGATACCACCAGCGAATGGGCGAAGCCATTATACGATGGTGCAGGGTTCGCAAAAACCCGCAGTGGCTCACCCGTCGTGCCGTCGAACAGGTAGAGCCTGTCTCTTGCTCCCACCAGCACGTCATCGCCAACGAATGCGACCGACTGGCCAAACTCTCCAACGGAATTGTCAGGGTGGGAGAAGGTACGGACGAGTTCGCCCGTGGTGGCATCGAAGAGGTAGGCGCTGCCGTCCATGGCGTCGCCGATGAGGACGTGGTTGCCGACACTCGCCAGCGACAACCGGCTATCGGCGCGTGGATCCACGAACGTGTGCAGCAGTTCGCCCGTGACGCCGTCGAACAGATACGCGAAAGGCTGGTCCGAAACGAGAGTGGTCGGTGCGCTGACCAGGACGTTGTCGCCAACAAAGGTCACCGCGAGGCCGAAATGAGCATCGATCTCCGGGCGAGGGTCGCGGAAGGTCTGGAGCAATTCGCCCGTGTGAAGATCGAAGAGCTGAACGGCCGAGTCCTTGGAGCGGTAACCGGGCACGCCGACAAGGTACCGGTCGCCTTGAATCGCCACGGACGTGACATCACCGTGGTAGGTCTCAAAGGACGAGGACCGGACATGGCCGCCGAGCCGTTCGAGTTCGACCTCGAAGCCCGGAAGCCCCGGTTCGCCGATGTCCATGACTCCGTCGTGGTTGAGATCCTCGAACACCGTGCCGCTCAGCGGGCCGGCTGCGTCGAGGAGCACGCGCGACTCCAGCGGCTCGAAGGCCAGGGCGCGCCAACGGCCGAGGCGGCCGTTTTTCCGGAAGGGCCGCGTGACGCGAGAGGATCGACCGCGATTTGAAATCCGGTGAGCCATCGGACGAAGCTCCGTGTTGTTCGAGACGCGCTGCCCTTTTCGATATCGCTGCGGCCCGGTTGAGTTCGCGGCGCCGACAGACTCGAAATCCCACGAACCCTATACCGGGATCATCGTCAGGCTTCTACCCCAAAAGCGGTGATTATCTCCTAGATTACTTTTCTTACTCAAATTCTGCAAGAGTTTTGCCGGCAATTCGGGCGTGCAGGCTGCGCGAAACGCACCATTTGCGGCCTAACGCCATGATTTTTTCGAGGTCCGGTGCGTTTCGCGCACCCCACCAGAGGGGCTAACCGCCCATCAGGTGTTCCAGGACGGCCAGTTCGAGGGCTTCGTAGTCGCGGTCGGCGAGGCACTGGTCGTAGACGTTCTGGGGGAACGTGCGGACCTTTTCCACCAGCTTCAGGAACACGGTTCGGCTGTTGGAGAGGTGCTTGTGGGCGACCTCGGCCTTTTGGGTTCGCATCGCCTTGACGTCGAGGCCGACGAACCGGCCCGTCTCGGCGTAGCCGGCCAGCTCCAACACGCGGACCTGGTTGAATGCCCCACGGAGGTTGGCCGTGCCAAAGGACTTGTCCTGGTCGAATTTTAGGCCGTTCTGGTCGTTGAGATGGACGCTCCATAGCTTGCCCATCGAGAGGGCGAAGGCCATTTCGTCGGAAGGGTCGAGCCCGGCCAGGAGGGCGTGGGCCGTTTCGATCAGCCCGCCGACCCGGTCCGGGGCCACCGTCTCTTGGGCAATCGCCAGCGCGTGGCCGATCGTGGGGATGTAGGCCTGGTCCATCGGCTCGTTCGGCTTCGGCTCGATGGCGATCTCGATCTGGGCGTCGTACTCCAGGAGCTGGTTGATCGCGTCGAAGAGCCAGCGGTGGGCGTGAATCGCGTTCTTCGATTCGCGCACGTACGTCCCCTCGCGGGCCAGCCAGAGGACGATCAGCTTCGTGCCCAGCGCGCCGGCGATGTCGGCGCACCGTTTCAACCGGTCGATCGCCCAGGCGCGGCACTCGGGGTCGTTGGAGGTGAAGCCGCCGTCGATCCCGCGCGGGTCCTCCCAGAGACGCGGGGCGACGAACTCGGCCACCAGGCCCTCGGCATCGAGCGCCTTTTTCACGGCCGCCGCTTCCTTGACGATTGCGTCGGGCGACATCTCGCTCAGGTTGGGCACGGCGTCGTCGTCGTGGAACTGGACCGCGTCGAAGCCAAGCTCCTTGTACCTGGGCAGCTTATCGGCGAATTCGATCGACGGGCGGACCGGCGGACCGAAGGGATCGGCGCCGGAGTGAATATTCCAAGGCCCAAACGAGAAGCGATACCGGCCGGCCATAATGGTCTCCTTTTTCACGGATTCGAGGGTGTGTCTCACCCCGCGAGAAGTCGCCGTTCACACAGGCCCCCTCTCCCCTCGCGAAGGAGAGGTTGGCGAGCGGGCAATATCCCATGCCCGACGCGGCCTGTCAACGAGCCCGCCGCAAAGGTTGTGGTCCTTCGCACATTGGCGTTAGAATTCTAGAATGGACGTTCTTCCCAGCACCTCGTGACGCTTGAACTTGTGGGTGGCACGGGCATCTTGCCCGTGCTCCGG
>JBDRTC010000041.1:0-3072 GCA_043824335.1 Planctomycetota bacterium
TCCACGAGGGATTCCTGGGCGGGCCGGAGTGACCGAGATTGGGTCAGCAGCCCACCCCAGTTGGTGCGGCAGTTGTACTGCCGCACCTCGGCTGGGGGCAGCAGTACAACTGCTGCCCCAACGGAGCCGTCCCATTTTCCCTGTGGAAAAATCGGGACAGTCTCCGAGTTATTCTCCGGCCGCGCCTCAGTACGTCGTTGCAGCTAAACTTGCGGTTGGGGTGGCACTGGCGTCTCGCCAGTGTCGCATCCCAAGCACTGGCGAGACGCCAGTGCCACCCACAAATTCAGGTGACGTGAGCTACTACGTTGGGCATGAACCCAGTTCTCTTGCCGCGGGGCGTCGGCCACTGATGTCTCCACGCCGGTCTTTGCGTCTGCCGATCACGCTGGCGATCGTGATGATCGCGATCCTGGTCGTGCTCTCCGTCGGCTGGGTCTTGCTGGCCCTGTTCGGGGCGCTGGCCAACAGCCGCTTTGCGGGCCTGAACTGGACGCTTCTCTCCGTGGGTAGCGCGTTCATCGCCATTCTGCTCGTGGGCGTGGTCATGTACCTGGGGCTCTCGATCAAAACGATCAATCTCAACCGGCGGCAGTCGAACTTCATCGACAGCGTCACCCACGAGCTGAAATCCCCGATCACCTCGATGAAGCTCTGCCTGCAAACGCTGAACCGCCGCCAGGTGAGCCCGGAGGAGCAGGCCGGCTTCTATCAGTTCATGCTCGAGGACATCGAGCGGCTCGACCGCCTGATCAACCACGTGCTCGAAGCCGGCCGGCTCGACACGGCGCCCGACGACGGCGACGCGGAAGACGTGCCCATGGCCGATCTCTTGAAGGAATGCGCCGGCACGGTCTGCCTTTGGTACCGCGCTCGGCCGGGCACCGTCAGCTTGGACGTTCCGCCTTGCCGCGTGCGGGCGCGTCGCGTCGACCTGGAGATGATCTTCCGCAATCTGATCGACAACGCCGTGAAATACGCCGGCGCGGAACCCCGGGTCGAAGTCGTCCTGCGGCTCGATCCCAAGGGAAACGTGGTGACGCGAATCGCCGACAACGGCAAGGGAATTCCCCCCAAGATGCGACGAAGAATTTTTGGACGCTTCGTCCGCCTGGGTCTGGAACTCGAACGCGCGAAGCCCGGCACGGGCCTGGGGCTCCACATCGTGTGGACGCTGGTCGAGCGGCTCGGCGGCCGCGTTCGGGTGCGCGACCGGGAAACGGGGCCGGGGGCCGTGTTCGAGGTGGAATTGCCCGCCGAGCTGGTCGTCGCCCAGAATAGGCAACCGGTTCCAGCCCCATGACGTCCCGCAAGCACATCCTGATCGTCGAGGATGAAGAACACCTGGCCGCCGGGATCAAGTACAATCTCGACGCGGAAGGCTACCGCGTGACCACCGTGGGCGACGGGCCGTCGGCGCTCAAGTTCGTCGAGGAGAACGCGGAGGACGTCGATCTGGTGGTATTGGACCTCATGCTGCCGGGCATGAGCGGGTACGCCGTCTGCGAAGCCTTGCGGGCTGACGAGAGGCACATGCCGATCCTGATCCTCAGCGCCCGTACCTTGTCGGAAGACCGCACCCGGGGGTTCGACGTCGGGGCGGACCAATACCTGATGAAGCCCTTCGATCTCGACGAGTTTCTCAGCCGCGTGAAGAACCTGTTGGCGCGCTACGGCTGGCGGGCGGTGCGGGGATCGACGGAATCGGCCCCGGTCAGCGCGTTCGAGTTCGGCGAGGCGAAGATCGATTTTCACACGTTTCGGGTCACCGTCCGGGGCGAGCCCGTGCGGCTAACGCAACTGGAAATGAAGCTCCTGCAGTACTTCGTCCAGCACGAGGGCCGCGTGATCCCGCGCCGCGAATTACTGGAGAACGTGTGGGGGATGCCGGGCTACCTGAACACGCGGGCCCCCGACCAGTTCATCCGCCGCTTGCGCAAGGCCTTCGAGCCCGAGCCGGCCCGCCCCCGCCATTTCCTCACCATCCGCGACGCCGGCTATCGCTTCGTGGCCGCGGGGGAGGAAGCCTGATCGGCCGGATCACGGGCCGTTCAGGAGGCCTTCGCCTTCTGAGCGGCTTCATTTCGCTTGCGGAATTGTTCGAGCTTCTCTCGCTCGATCCTCAGAACCTCCGGCGGAATGGCCTCGGGCTCGACGGGCGTTTGGTCCAACACCTCGTCCTTCTCCAGCGCCCGCATCTTGATGCCGCGGTACCAGACCGGATCGCCGTGGTCCTGCAAGAACAAATGGCTCCCGCGCGCGGCCAGGTCGGCGCCGCGGATCCGCAGCCGCTCGACGTCTTCGGCGTGCTTTGGATCGGCGTAGTCGAAGTGGATGACCTTTTCCCCATTGAGCCAGTGCTGGATCACGGTGCCTTTCGCGACGATCCGGGCCGTGTTCCATTGGCCGACCGGCCGGGTCGCGTCTCTGGACGGGGCGATGCAGAAGTAGAGCGACGCGGCGCTGGTGCGGGGGTTGTGCCCGTCGCGGTGAACGCCGTTGTCGAGAATCTGGTACTCGTACTGCCCGGGCCGGTAGTAGACGCCGCTGTTGCTCCCTTCGGCCACCTTCCACTCGAAGCGCACCTCGAAGTCGTCCGGCACCTTTTTGGCTGAATAGGTCAGGCTCCCGCCTTTGCCGACGCGGGCGATGGCCCCGCCGACCACCTCCCAGTTGCCGCTCTGCCCCCAGTCGTCGAGGCTGGTGCCGTTGAATAGAAGCTCGAATCCGGCGTCCTTTTCCTCCGTGGAAAGCGAGTTAGGATTCTCGGCCCCCAAGACAGGTAAAGTCGGCCACGCCGCGGCCGCGGTGAAGAGACAGGCAAGGAAACCGGGGAAGCGTCTTTTTGATGCGCTCACGGCAAACTCTCCTTTCAAGGATTAGAAGACCATGGTTGCTCCTCTCGCTAGTTCTTAATCGCCCGTACGTGTCCTGTCAAGGATTTCGTTCTTGCGAAGCCAGAGAGCCCCTTGGCCGCCGAGGACGATTTGCCAAGAAGGCCCTCCGCACGATATCATGGCCTCGGGCCTCGCGTTTCGAGGCGTCACGTGTTTACACGGGTTTGGGAGGGGG
>JBDRTC010000042.1:0-11936 GCA_043824335.1 Planctomycetota bacterium
GTGTTCCCAAGCGGAGCTTGGGAACAAGTTACGCAGTTTGTTGTTCTTACGCGGTCTGTCTTTCCCATCGCTGAAGTGCTACTCAAGACCAGAGTTTCTTCGCCCGGCCGCGGACCGTTTGGCTGGTGATGTCGGCTTTCAGATCGGTCTCGCCATTGGATGCGTCTTCCTCGTCCAGCGGCGAGGTCGTTCCCCGCTCGAAATACTGCCGCACGCCCTCGGGCAGGAATCGGGTGAGCTGGGCGTAGCCGTGGGCGTCGCTGAAGCTGCCGGGGTAGTGGTAGTATCGCAAAGGGCACAAGACCGCCAGCCAGCTCTTCGCCCGGGTCAAGGCGACGTAGAACAAGCGACGCTCCTCCTCGATCTCCTCGGGCGAGCCGGTGGCCATGTCGGAGGGGATGTTGCCGTCGGCGGCGTGGATCACGTAGACGCAGTCCCACTCCAGCCCCTTGGCCGAATGGATCGTGCTCAACACCAGGTAATCGTCGTCCAGATGCGGGGGCCCGGCCAGGTCCTGGGTCGAGGAGGGCGGGTCGAGCGTGATCTCCGAGAGCATCGTGCGACGGCTCCGATACCGCGACGCGATCTGCTCCAACTGCTCCAGGTCGCGCGCCCGGGGGTGCGGACGGTCGTACCGCTCCTCCATCAGCGGCGTGTAGAACGTCCGCACTTGGTGGACCTGGCCGGACAGGTCCTGCTTCGACCGGGCCAGGCCGGCCAGCAGGTCGACCAGCTTCGGCCACAATCCGGCCGAGGCCGCCGGGGGCTGCCACGCGCTCCACGCCTGAAAGTCGCCGCGGCCCTCCAGGAGCACGTCCATCAACTGCCGGGCCTTGCGCGGTCCGATGCCGGGCAGAAGCGGCAGGATGCGGAGGCCCGCGACCACGTCCCGCGGGTTCTCCGCCAGGCGCAAGAAGGCCATCAGGTCCTTGACGTGGGCCGTCTCCACGAATCTCAGCCCGCCGTACTTGTGGAAAGGGATGTCCCGCCGCGAAAGCTCCGCTTCCAGAAGGATGCTGTGGTGCGAGGCGCGAAACAGCACGGCCTGACGCCGAAGGTCGACGCCCGCTTCCCGATGCTCCAGCACGTTGCGGACAACGAACTCGGCCTGGTCGTCTTCGCTCTCGCAAGTGACCAACAACGGCCGCTGGCCCTCGGCACGGTTCGACCAGAGGTTCTTCGTGTACCGTTCCGCGGCCAGGGAGATGACCTCGTTTGTTGCTTCCAGGATCGGCCGCGTGCTGCGGTAGTTCTGCTCCAGGGTGACGACGGTCGTGTTGGGGTAGTGCTTGGGGAAGTCGAGGATGTTCCGCACGGTTGCGGCCCTGAATGAGTAGATCGACTGGGCGTCGTCGCCCACGACCGTGAGCCCTCGGCCGTCGGGACACAACTGGTAGAGGATCTCGGCCTGGAGGGTGTTCGTGTCCTGGTACTCGTCGACGAGCACGCAGTCGAACTGGCGCCGGATGAGGTCGCCGGCCTTCGCGTCGGCCAACAGGGCGTGCCAGTACAAGAGAAGGTCGTCGTAGTCCAGCGCGGCGGCGGCTTCCTTGCGGTCGACGTAGGCGTCGAACAACTGCTTCAGCTCGTCGGCCCAGTCCTTACACCAGGGGAAGTGGTTCTTGAGCACGTGCTTGAGCTTCTGCCGGGCGTTGACGCAGCGGCTGTAGATCGCCATGCAGGTCCCCTTCTTGGGGAACCGGCGGTCGGTCTTGGCCAGGCCCAGCTCCGTGCGGACGACGTTCAGCAGGTCCTCCGAGTCGGTTCGATCGTGGATGGTGAACTCGGGCGGCAATCCGATCGCCTTGCCGTATCGGCGCAACAGGCGGGTGGAGATGGCGTGGAACGTGCCGCCCCAAACGCGGGTGCTGCGGAGCCGCCCACTTTGGCGACCGTCCTGGGCCCGTTCCAATTGCGTGAGCACGCCGTCTCCCCGGCGGAGCATTTCCGCGGAAGCCCGGCGGGTGAAGGTGAGCAGGAGAATGCGCCCCGGCTCGACCCCGGTCGTGATGAGCCAGGCCACTCGATGCACGAGGGCGGCGGTCTTGCCCGTCCCCGCCCCCGCCACGATCAACAACGGCCCTTGGCCGTGTTGGGCCGCACCCCGCTGCTGGGGGTTCAGGTCAGCCAGGACTTGCTCGATCGCCGTGTTCTCGCCCATTACTCTCTTGTCTCACGCCGGTGAAAGAATGTTCAAGATAGGCGATTTCCGCCTGCGTGTCGACGACGGTCGATCACGGGGGCTTCGCCCGGCGAACAGAACGAAAACAAAGAAGTTGCAACCGCCCAGGTGGCTGGTTAAGCTAGACAGTACGTCCGGTCCCCAAAACGAGCCAGAGGCGGGCCGGCCCCGCCGGGGTGGTGTTCCATTCCCCCTCTCACGGCGTCCATGCCCGCCAGGATCGAAGGGGAGCGCTGTCATGCAAGGCGGCGACCGGTCCAACCGCCGATTCCGATCTCCGACCACCGTCGGGAGCCATTCCAACATCCAATCCATCCTGGGAGGATCACAATGAGACAAGCAAGCAACATGGCAACTCTGTGGGTGGTAGTCTTCTTTCTCTCGGCGAGTGCGATCCGGGCGGGGCAGGAACCGGCCGCGGAAGATGCGCCGGCGGCTGTGCCCGCCGCCGCCGAGGTGCCGGCCGCCGACACCGCCGCGGCCGAAAAGCCTGCCGCGGAACCGGCGAAGGTCGAACCGGCCTCCGCGGAGCCCGCGCGGTTGGACGCCACGGCGACCGCCGAGGTGGCCCAGGTGTTGGCCAGGATGCGCCAAGAAGTGCAAGGGAACCGTCTGATCGTGGGCGACATCTGCGAGGTGAAGCACTACGAGGTGGATGAGCTGCAAGGTTTCGGGCTGGTGCTCGATCTGGAGGGACTCGCCGGCGAGAAGGAAAGCACGAGCACGGCCGAGGAGGCGACGGCCGCCCCCGCCGTGCGGCTGACGGAATTGCTGACGCTCCTGAACGCGCCGGTTGGCGAAGGCGACGTACAGCCGATAGTCCCCGAGCAGTTTCGCGCCGCCGACCAGGTGACGCTCGTCGCCGTCACCGCCGTGATTCCTCCGGAGGGCCTGAAGAAGAGTGACCGGATCGATTGCGAGGTGCGGGCGGTGGGTGGCCGGGGCGTGCAAAACGGCTACTTGCTCTTGACCCAGCTCTCGCCGCCCGGCCCCAGGAAGGAAGGACCCGCGGCCCTGGCGGCCGGACCGATCGTGGCGCAAAGTTCCGTGCGATCCAGACCGTCGAAGGTGTCGGGCGGTTGCCTGGCAATGGCCGACATTTCCGACGAGTTCGTCAAGGACGAGAAGATCACCCTGATTCTGGGCGAGGAGTACGCCGATTTCCCGGTCGCCCAGGACCTCGTCAATCTGATTAACACCGAGATGGGCATTGCGGCGAACCAGCCGCTGGCCAAGGCCTCGAACCGGCACAACGTCGAGGTCACCGTTCCCGCCGAGTTCGCCGAAGACCCGGTAGCGTTCGTTACACTCGTCCTCCGGCTGGAGACGAAAATCCCGGCCCCGGAAAAGGGCGTGAGGGAGTACGGAGCCCGCTGAGCGCTTGGGGGGCCGCTGTACGCGTTCTTTAGCGGTGGATATACTGACCTCCATGACCGCCGCGTACGAAGAACTCCTGGGCCGCCAACTCCAGTGGGCATTGCGCGAGGGGAGCATGCATTTTGAGGAGAAAAGTGCGGTCCATCTCACGCTTCGCAAAATCACCCAACGGCTCCGGGAGTTGAAGATCCCCTACGCAGTCGCGGGCGGAATGGCCCTCTTTTTTCACGGGTTTCGCCGTTTTACCGAGGACGTGGATATCCTGGTGACCCGTGAGGGGCTCGATGAGCTGCACCGGCACCTGGAGGGACTCGGGTACGTTCCCCTGTTCTCCGGCGGCAGGAATCTCCGCGACGCCGAATCCGGCGTGCGGATCGAATTCCTGGTCACCGGCGATTTTCCCGGCGACGGCAAGCCGAAACCGGTCGCGTTTCCCGAGCCGCTCGGGTCGAGTGTCGAAAAGGACGGTGTCCGCTGGTTGAGCTTAGAGAACCTGATCGAGTTGAAAATCGCTTCCGGGATGACCACCCCGGGGCGGCTCAAGGACCTCGCCGACGTCCAGGAGTTGATTCGCATCCTGGGACTGTCCCCCGATATGGCGCATGAATTGCAGCCGTTCGTACGGGAGAAATACCGGGAACTTTGGTCCGCCGTGCAAGAGCCGTAGGTCCGGCTGTGCCGGACGCCTGCTCTTACCGGTCTTCCCGACCGGGCGTTTCGTTCCGCTTGCCGGAAGGCCGCGTCGTCGAAGCGAATCCATGCGAGCAGGGCGCCGTCGGTGGGAACGTCACGCGGATCGTCTCCCCGGGCAAGAGCGGCCAGGGGTAGAATGAAGCAGAGGGCGGCGATCGTGTTGAGCCGGTTCATTTCAGTACCCTTTCCCACATTTTGAGTGTCTTGTGTTCCCTGGGGGGAGTCCAAACCCCGACGAAGTCGGGACGCCGTTTAGGCAACGTCTCAAAACGGTCTGATCTACGTCTCAGGAGGGGGCCTTAGGGCATCCGAGGACGGAACGCTGCACCGTCTCCCCGGGGGGGAAGCCTGGGGGGACGAGCCCCATTGGCCGGCCGAAAATCCCCTTTTTCGTCAAGGCTTTCCCGAATGGCAGGGTTTGGCACCCATTATGGGTGGAGAATGTGGCCTGTGCAAGTTTGCGGTCGGTTAACCCTGGCGGATTGGGAAATCGCAAGGGGTGGAAGGAATCAGCAGCCCCCTGATGCGTCGAAGACCGCCGATATGGACGCTTTTTGGGCGCGCAATAGTTGACGACCGGCCCTCTCCCTGTTTAGATTGTAAGATGCTCCCTGCCCCACGATTTGAAGCCCACCCCAAAACGCCTCCCGCGTTCAGGACGAAGATCAAATGCCTCCCAGCCTCAGGACGATGATGATCAGAAAGAAATCGAGCGAAGGCATTGGCTATTCGGTCGTCGAGTTGAACGATGTCCGACACGTGTTTGCCGCTGCCGTCCCCAGGACCGGTTCCACGCTTGAGGAGCAAGCGCAAGACGCGCTGCGCACGATCAAAGACGTCAATCACGAGGAGGGGACCAAAGGTTCGATCGTCAAGCAGGCCGTGTTCATGAAGGACATCGGCCAGATGGAGGCATGCCGCAAGATCATCCATGAATTCTACGAGGGCGAGATCCCCGCCACGACGTACATTCCGCAGCCTCCCTGCGACGGGAAGCTTGTGTCGATCGAGGCCCTCGGTGTGGGCCGGGCGACGGAAGGGGTGAAGATCGAGCGGTTGAGCGACAAACTCGTGGTCGTCAGCCACAGCGGCGTCTCTTGGGTCCACTGTGGGCAGATCGTTCCCGAGACCCCGGCCACCGGCGTTTATGATCGCTCGATGAACGCCTTTCACCAAATGCGCGAGATGCTCCAGAGCGTGGGCATCCGCTTCGAGCAGGTGATCCGCACTTGGCTCTATTTGGGCGATATCGTCGGTCCGGAGGGGAACACCCAGCGGTACAAGGAGCTGAATCGGGCGCGCACGGATTTCTACAAGGACATCCGTTTCTCGGCCGCCAACACGCCGCCGGGATTTGATCTGACGGTCTATCCGTCCAGCACGGGAATCGGTTCCGAGAGTCGAGACGTGCTCATGAGCTGCAGCGCCTTGGCCACCGAGCGGGACGACATCGTCGGCATGCCGCTTGAGAATCCCTTGCAGACGTCGGCCTTCGACTACGCGGCCAAGTACAGCCAAAAGAGCCCCAAGTTTTCCCGGGCGATGGCGCTCTCCTGCGGTCCCTTTGCCACGATCTTTGTCTCCGGGACCGCCAGCATCACCAAGTCGGAGACTCGCTACATCGGCGACGTCGAAGGCCAAACCCGCCAGACGCTGGACAACATCGAGGCCCTCATCTCCAACGACAACCTCTGTCGGCACGGGATGCCGGGGCTCGGAACTCCGCTCGACGGCCTGGCCCTGGTCCGCGTCTACATCAAGCGGCAGGAAGATTACCTGAAGACCCGGGCCGTGTGCGAGGCCCGGCTGGGGGAACTCCCCATTGTCTATGCCGTGGCCGACGTCTGCCGCCCGGAACTGCTGGTGGAAATCGAGGGGATCGCTTTCTCCCACCGCGGGGTGGAATGAACGTCACCGATTCACCCGCACGCGCTGTTCAGCCCCCGGTAATGCGAAGGGGTTCTGGGTTATTCTCGCCCAAAAGTTGAACTGGTTTCCGTCGTCGGATAGATTGAGAGGGTGCTTTTGGCAGCCGTGGCATCGATCCGGAGGGCGATCAAGTCGGCCGTGACCCAGGCGGGCAGCGGCGTCTGCACGCTGGCAATCGCGTTCTCCAGCCTGCTCTACCTCGTTTGGGTCGTGTTCCGCCGATAGGCGACGAAAAGGAATGGCTCGTTACGCGACGTGCAAGGATCTTTGCCCGACTTCGAGGGACGGCCTTTCGCCGTTTTCCTCGGAAACAATCATGCCGTCGCGCAGCTTCAACGTCGTCTTCGCTCGCTCAGCCGCCCTCGGATCGTGTGTCACCATGACGACGGTCCGGCCTTCCTGGTTGCACTTCTCGAGAAACCCGATCACCTCTTGACTGGTTTCCGGGTCAAGGTTTCCCGTGGGTTCGTCGGCCAAGATGACCGAGGGGTCGTTGGCCAACATCCGGGCCAATGCGACGCGTTGTTGCTGCCCGACACTGAGTTCCGTCGGCTTGTGGTCCAGCCGATCGGCAAGTCCCACTCGCTCTAAGAGATCCGCCGCCCTCTCTTCCTGGGTGTTGTCGTCCATTCCGGCCAGGTACAGCGGAATCTGGACATTCTCCAGTGCCGTGAGGTACGGCACCAGGTTAAACGTTTGGAAGACAAAGCCGATGCTCTCCTTTCGCAGTCGAGCGCGGCCGTCTGGGCTCAGGTCGTAGATGGACCGGCCCTCGAAGAGCACGCGCCCGGACGAGGGCGAAAGCATCCCTCCGAGCATCAACAGAAGGGTGCTCTTGCCGCTCCCGCTGGGACCGACGACGGACACGAAATCACCTTTGGCGATGTGAACCGTCGCACCGTCCAGGGCCTTGACCATCTGTCCGCGGTGCGGATAACTCTTGCTGACGTTTTCCATTTTCAACATCGATCAGACCTCCTGGAACGTGGCGACGGGATCGAGTCGGGCGGCGCGCCGGGCCGGAAAGTAGCTGGCCGCCAGCGTGATTCCCACGGAGATGCCGACGGCCCACAGGGCGAGGATCGGCATCGGAAGCACGGGCACCCCGGCCAACTTGGGACCGAGGGTGACGGCGAGCGCGGTCCCTATCACGAAGCCGGCGATTCCGCCCACGACCCCCAGCAGCAATGCCTTGAGCAGGAAGATTCGCAAAACCAGACCGGACTCGGCCCCCAGGGCCATCAGGGTCCCGATCTCGCGTCTCCGTTCAAACACGTTGGAGTACATGTAGTTGGCGATGCCGGCTCCGCCCACCACCACGATGATGACCAGGAAGATCAGCGACAGCCGCTCCATCATGCCGTTGACGTTTTGCTGCGTGGCTACGACCTGCTGGACGGTGACCACTTTTGCGTCCGGCAGCAGCTTGTTGACGTTGTCTACCAGGCCGGCCGAGATTTCCTTGCAGCAGCCCACGATCTCGATGCAATTGACCACCGCGTCCCTGCCCGAGAGGCGTTGCACCGTGTGCAAATGGGCGAAGATGCGGGAGTCGTCGATCGTACCCGTCTGGGGAAGGACGGCGACCACGGAAAACGGCTCTCCCAGCAGCGTCATGGACGCGCCTTCCTGGGTTCCCAAGGCGGCCGCCACGTCTGCCCCCACGAGCACTTCGTGAGTATCGAGCGTTTCGATCACCCGCTTGCGCACCAGGGTCTTCTTGTCTTCCGGCTTCGGCTCGCCGCCCCCGTCGATGGTTCCGCATCCTTGGATGGGCCGCGAGAAGATTCCAGCCCCGCCCCAGGCCGCCTTGGCCCTAAACTCCTCCTTGGGAAGGATTCCGGTGAGCGTGAATTTCCTGTCCTCCAACTCCACGGGGACGCACAGCTTCGGCGATAAGTTGTCGACGCCCTGGATGTCCGACATCGTCAGCCGCATGACGTACTCTTCCGGAATCACTTCTTCGTGCATGTCGGCCGAGTAGTAATCTTGCAGGGTCACCGACTTGGGCAGCACCAGAACGTTTGCGCCCAGAGAGTCCATTTCCCGTGCCACGGCCTTTTCCGAGTAAAAGGTGACGTTCTTGATGGCCACCACCGTGGTGATTCCCAGCAGGATGGCCAGGAAACAGGTGAGCATCTGACTCTTGCGCTCGAACAATTCGCGCCAGACGAGAGTTCGCAATTTCATCGATGCTCCTCCTATTTCTTGGGTCCACAGCCGCCGGGTCCACACTTGCCGCCGGCGCACGGTCCCGATTTTGCCGATGCGACCTTCTCGACGATTCGGTCTTTGCTCACGGCGCCGACGAACCTGCCGATTGGCTGACCTGGAGGAGCCAAGAGAACGGTGACGGCTTGCGGCGTCCGCGGATCCACCTGAAGGTCGTGCAGGAAGGCCGCCTCCGCCTGGTCGTCCGGGTTGAGGGTGACGACCTCGGTTGCCTGGGCAAACCGTGCATCGGCCTTAAACTCCTGCACCCCGCTCCACGCGACCTGGCTGAATTGTGTTCTCTCGTTCTGAACACAGAGCAGCACGATCTTCCGGTCTTGCAGGGCCTTGAGACACTTCGCGGTGCACGGGCTCACAAAGCCCTCCCGGAGCTGATCCTCGTCGAACTTGATCGGCAAGCCCTTGGTGACGGCCCCGTTCGGGGCTAACGCCACGACCAGCGGCATCGGCGCACGGCTGACGTCGAACTTTTCCACGACCGGTTTCTCGCGCGTGTCGGTAATCTGAATTCCGACCGAGTCGGCCGACTCGGCCCACTTGTCCATCGCCGATTGAAATACGCCGTACATGCTGCGGCTTTGCGCGTCGTTCGCCTTCCAGAAGAAGATGAACAGATACTTGCCGTCCCTGGCGGCCGCGTCGATGGCGGCCAGGCCTGTGCTCGTACCGGATGATACGGTTTGCCCCCGAACCGCCTGAGCCGTGACGTGGCGCGGCGCGGCCATCAAGAGGCCCAATAGCAGAATCCCCATGGCGGCTGCAAACGCAGGTTCCTTCCCGCTCTTCATCGTTTTCCTCCGGTTCATGTTGTTCAGGCAACCAGCCCTCGCTATTGCTCAGACTGATTACCGGAGAACAGAAAACTAGTTGTCTCGTGCGCTGAATACTTCAACGCCCGCGAAGTTCTGTGTTTGGCGTAGAGCTGCCTACCATTTACTTGGGTGGACAGCCGCCCGGCCCGCAACCGCCGGGCCCACAAGCCGAACTGGCCTTGAGAACGGTCTCCACGAATTGATCTTTGCTGGTCGCCCCTTCATACGTAGCGATGGGCATCCCCGGTGGAGCGAGGAAGACCGTAACGGCTCCCTTGGTTTCCGGATCAATCTGAAGGTCCTTCAGGAAATCGGCTTCGGCCGTGTCGGCCGGGTCAAGCATGACGATCTCCGTGGCCTCGGCGAACCGGTCGTCCGCTTTGAACTGGCGGACTCCCGCCATGGCCGCGTCGTTCGACCCCGTGGTCGCGTTCTGCACGCACAGGAGCACGAGCTTGTTCTCCTGAAGCTGCTTCATGCACTTCTCCGTACACGGCGATGCAAACGCTTCCAGAAGCTCTTGCTTCTCCACCTGCGTGGGAAAACCGCCCATGACGGCACCATTCGGCGCGAGTGCCAGAATGAGCGGCATGGGGGCACGGTCGAGACCAAACTCGTCGACGATCGCCTTTTCCGACGCCGCATCCACGTTGACTTCGACCGAATCCGCTCGATCGGCAACTTCCTTTGTCACGTCCTCCAACACGCTCCGCATGGCAGCCGTCTGGCCGTCCTCCTCTTTCCAGAAGAGAGCAAACAGATACTTCTTTGCCTTGGCGGCCTTCTCCATAGCGGCCATGCCGCCTCCGCTCTTCTGCGGTTCCCGTGCTTCCGTGTCCTCCGTGACCACCTTTGCGGGCTCCTGCGTTTTCGGGGCCGCCGCCGTGTTGGAATTGCAGCCAACGATCGCACCGACGCCAGCCACGGCAAGCAGCGCCGCAACGGCAAACACAACCAGGTTCTTCATCACAAATGTCCTCCGGCAGCAAGTTGCGCGTGAAATATGGTCGGATGCTCAGCCGTCTCGCGCCGAGCAGCAGGTCAGGAGCCCACTGCGGCGCCGTCCTTGTGTCGTTCCTCCGCCTGCTTCGGTGAGTGTTCCGAACAAAGGTCGCCGCAGTCGCCCAGATCGCCCAATGCCTTCAAATCTGCGGCCGACATCGGAAGTTCCTGTTCCGCCTGCCTCAGTAAATCAATCCCCAACTCATGTAGCCGCCCGTTCGCCTGGGCCAGCGAATAGTAGATCCAAAGCCCTTCCCGGCGGTCTCTCACGAGGCCGGCGTGCCTCAAGTGTGCAAGGTGCCTGGAAACCTTCGATTGGCCCATTCCCAGGATCTCCACGATCTGACAGACGCAAAGCTCCCGGCGACACAGCAGGTTGAGGATTCGCAGCCTTGTTTCATCAGCCAGCGCTTTGAACAATTGGACACTGTTTGACATTCCAAGGTCTCCCAGATGCATCTGTTTATCCACATGAACACATATAACCGCTGTACTGGCCAAATGCAACCTCAATTCAGCCCCCGCTGCTACGGGCACGCCTTGTACCCTCGTTTATCCGGTTAGCCATATCTATCGGTATTGCGGCCTGGCGGCCTGCACCTTTTCGACCGCCCCAATCCTGCCCCTGGTGCCCGTCCTGTGGGGGGGGCAAGGCGATTGGCGGAACACTCGCGTTTTCCGTCCAAGATCAACAGAGCAGTGAGGCCGCGACCACCGCTCCTTTTGGAGGAAGCGCGGTTGACTCCAAATACCGTTGTCCATATATTTCGTTATATGGCGAAATATGGGGAGTGTGGAAATGCGGGATTTCATGGCGGTCGTCAGAGCCCTGGCAGACGAAAACCGGGTGCGGGCGCTTTTGGCGCTTCGCGAGCGGGAGCTTTGCCTTTGTCAGATCATCGAGCTTCTCGGTTTGGCGCCGTCGACGGTCTCCAAACACATGACCATCCTCAAGCAGGCGCGGCTGGTCGACAGTCGCAAGAACGGGCGTTGGAACTACTACCGGCTTGCCGATGAGGACGTGCCCGTCGAGGCAAAGGAGGCGCTCGCGTGGCTCTACAAATCGCTTTCCGGCGATCCGCGGATTGGCGAGGACAATGCACGCCTGAGGCAGATTCTCAAGCTCGAACCGGAAGCGTTGTGCCGACGCCAGGCCGGGGGTTGAGAAATGATGCACATCCTTTTTCTCTGCACCGGCAACTCGTGCCGCAGCCAGATGGCCGAGGGTTGGGCGAGGCACCTCAAGGGTGACGTGATCGAGCCGTATTCGGCGGGGATTGAGACCCACGGGCTGAACCCCAACGCCGTTCGAGTCATGGCCGAGGCGGGCGTCGACATCTCCGGGCACCGATCGAAGCACGTCCGCGAACTGGAGAAGGTCCGGTTCGATTACGTCGTCACCGTTTGCGGTCACGCCAACGAGAACTGCCCGGTCTTCCCGGGAACGGCAAAAGTCATCCACGTAGGATTCGATGATCCCCCGAAGCTGGCCGCGGAAGCCGAGACGGAGGAAGAGGCTCTCGACCATTACCGCCGCGTTCGAGACGAGATCAGAGGGTTTATTCTGGGACTTCCGGATGCACTGTCTCAAAGAGACGCGTCCGAATCATCGCTGCCGTAACTGAAGGGCAAAAGGAGCAAGAAGCCGTGACTGAAAGCGTCACCAAGAGACTCTCTTTTCTGGACCGGTACCTGACGCTCTGGATTTT
>JBDRTC010000043.1:0-10678 GCA_043824335.1 Planctomycetota bacterium
CCCAAAGGCGGAAATCGGCAAACCATTACCGTTCAACACAGGCGGCAGGTAGACATGACCACACAAGTGAGATCCGATCTACGAGAGTCCCGACGTCGCTACGCCCGCGAGACACGGCACCGAATGGATCATGCCATCACCGATCTTCGGGCACTTCAGCACGCTGAGGTCGCCAAGATTGATCCCGTGCTGGAGTGGTTACGTTTACAGGAAGAAGCGAGCCGGCTGGCGGGTCTCCAGGGTATCGCGCGCCTGTGTCGAGACCTGGGAGACTGCCTGCCCGAGGCCCGAAATGACGAACCTTCCCGGTTGGCAGCAGAGGCAGCCACGCTGTCGGATGTCTGCCGGACCATTCAACTGCACGCCGACACCTTCAGTAAAGGCCTACCCCGTCCTGGCGGTGATGACGTTCCTCGCCGCACGATCGCAACAGACACTGCTCATTCCATGCCGCCGGCGCCGATGCTGGCACGGATCGTAAAATAGAAAGGAGAACATCGTGGCAAAAGTCCAAGACGATGAAAAAGGGAGGCCTGGTCCCGACGATTCGGATTCGCCCGGCAAGCCCACCAAGATTCCATTTAATCTGGGCGGGATCCTCGGAGGCCTGGGCGGCCTGGTCGAGAAGCTGGGTGAGTTGGCCGAGGCCGGGGAGAAACTGTCTCAGTCGGGGGAATTTCAGGATGCCAGCGGAAAACTCCGCGGTGTGTACGGAATCCACGTCAAGACCGGACTCGGCGAGCGAGGGGAGCAAGAACTGAAAGTCGAACCCTTCGGCAATGTCCGCCCGCGAACCGC
Organism: Planctomycetota bacterium; assembly: GCA_043824335.1. Taxonomy (GTDB): domain Bacteria; phylum Planctomycetota; class Planctomycetia; order Pirellulales; family Thermoguttaceae; genus JBDRTC01. The sequence goes on from JBDRTC010000043.1 coordinate 799, forward strand.
TGGAGGGCCTCCCGAAGAAGACATCCGCGAACCGCTGGTCGATATCCATGAAGAGAAAGACCACTTACTTGTGCTGGTCGAGCTGCCCGGCGTCGACAAGGACAACGTGACCTTGGAACTTGCCGAGGACCGGCTGAACCTCTCGGCCCGGCGCGGCAAGACCAGCTACCGCAAGGAGATCACTCTTCCCGAGCGGATGTCCGAGGAAAACATGCACTGGGACTGCAAGAACGGCATCTTGCAGGTCCGGTTCAAGCGGTAGCACCGGCTGGGGACTGTCCCGATTTTCGCGAAGACAGGTAGGTTATGCTTCAGCATATCGCTCCGGCCTCCGATATGCTGAAGCATAACCTACTTGATTAACTGGTTCGCCGGGTCAATAACACCGGACGGGCTTACTCTTGACGAAAGGCACGCCGGAAATGCCGGAATCTACCACGGTAACTCGGGAAATCACGCTGAAGGTCAGCGAGTCGACCGGCAAGGACGTGGGGCGCGGCTTGGCGCGCATCGATCCGGCCGATATGCATCGTCTTGGCCTCGACGTCGGCGACATGGTGGAAGTGGTGGGCCAAAAGGCGACCGTCTGCAAGCTCTTGCCCACCTTCAAGGAGCATCGCGGCAAAGGGCGCCTTCAAATCGACGGAATCGTACGCGAAAACGCCGGGGTGGGGCTCGGGGAGTCGGCCGCGGTCCGGCCCGCTGCCGTCCGCCCAGCTACTGAGGTGATCCTCGATCCCCAGGGGCACACTCCCTCCAACCGCGACCTGGAATACATTGGCAGCAGGCTGGACGGCCTGCCGGTGGTTGCCGGCAACCGGGTACGGGCGACGTTGTTTGGCAACCGCTATGCCGATTTCCTGGTCAAGGGTACCAGCCCGGAAGGGCCGGTGGTGATCGCCTCCGAAACCGTCCTGAAAATCGGCAAACCGCGTAAGACCGATGGCCAACCGGCAATCTCGGCGCCGGCGCTTTCGTATGAAGACATCGGGGGCCTTCGGCGCCAGTTGGAGCGGATTCGCGAGATTGTCGAGTTGCCGCTGAAGTACCCCGAACTGTTCGATCGCCTGGGCATCGGGGCTCCCAAGGGCGTGTTGTTGCTCGGCCCGCCCGGTTGCGGCAAAACCCTGATCGCCCGGGCGGTGGCCCACGAGACGGAGGCCCATTTCTTCGCCATCAATGGCCCCGAAATCATCCACAAGTTCTACGGTGAGAGCGAGGCCCATCTGCGGAAGATTTTCGACGAGGCCACCCGCTGCGCACCGAGCATCATCTTCCTCGACGAGATCGACGCGATCGCCCCGCGGCGCGACCGGGCGGTCGGCGACGTCGAGAAGCGGGTGGTGGCACAACTCCTCGCTCTGATGGACGGGCTGTCGCAACGGCAGCACGTGATCGTGCTGGCGGCGACCAATCTCCCCAACGTATTGGATCCCGCCCTGCGCCGACCGGGGCGATTCGACCGTGAAATCTCCATCCCCATCCCCGACCAGCACGGCCGCCAGGAAATCCTTGAAATCCACAGCCGCGGAATGCCGCTGGCGGAGGAGGACTTCGATCTGCCGCGTTTGGCGGCCATCACGCACGGTTTCGTGGGCGCCGACCTGGAGGCCCTCTGCCGCGAAGCCGGCATGATCGCCTTGCGACGAATTCTGCCGCAGGTCGACTTCTCGCAACAGCACGTTCCCTACGAACTGCTGAGGCAACTGCGAGTCACGATGGATGACTTTCAAGAGGCGCTTCGGGAAGTCGAACCCTCGGCCATCCGCGAGGTCTTCGTTGAGGTTCCGGACGTGAGTTGGGACGACGTCGGCGGGTTGGAGGACGTCAAACGCCGGTTGCGCGAGGCGATCGAGTGGCCCATGAAATACACCGAACTGTTCGAGTCCTTCCGGCTGAGACCACCCAAGGGGCTGCTCCTTTCGGGGCCGCCGGGTTGCGGGAAAACACTGATTGCCAAGGCTTTGGCTGCCGAGACCGAAGTGAACTTCATCGCAATCAAGGGGCCTGAGCTGATGTCGATGTACGTAGGAGAGTCGGAACGCGGCCTCCGCGAGGTTTTTCACAAGGCGCGCCAGGCGGCGCCCTGTATCATCTTCTTCGACGAAATCGACGCCTTGGCGTCGACTCGCGGCAGCGCCGGTCGTGAAGATTCCGGCGTGGGCGCGCGGGTCCTCAGCCAAATGCTGACCGAACTGGACGGCATCGAAGAACTCAAAGGCGTTCTGGTGCTGGCGGCCACCAACCGGCGAGACCTGCTCGATCCGGCGCTATTGCGTCCGGGCCGATTCGACCTGCAAGTGGACCTTCCCTTGCCCGACCAGGCCGCCCGACGGAAAATCTTCGCGGTCCACCTGCGCGATCGGCCAATCGCCGCGGACGCGACCATCGAATGGCTGGCCGACCAAACCGATGGTTTCAGCGGCGCCGAGATCGAGGGCGTTTGCCATCGCACGATGATGGAGGCCATCGCCGCGCGGATCGAGGCTTCGCCCGAGCGGCCGGATACGACAAGCCTCGAAATCAGCCGCGAACACCTAGAGAAGACCATTCGCGAGACTGCTCCTCAAACGCCACGCATTCAACATGCCTGACCAACATTACTACCAATATGCCTTTGCGTGCCTCAACTGCTCGGTGCGGGAGATCGGTTCAGGAGTCGACCCGCGCTTTGAGGTCGAGCTTGTCCGCAACGAACCGATAGCTGCGGTGGCCAGCCGTGTCGGATTGGACCGGTTTGACGTAAAGAAGCTTCAAGGTGAGACCGCCGAGGACATCGGCTGGTTGAACCAGGTGGCTATCCGACACCACGAAATCGTCGGCCAGGCCGCCCAGAGTTCGCCCGTGCTGCCGCTGAGGCTGGGAACGATTTTTCGATCCCGGGCTTCGTTGCTGGCCGCGGCGGCACGTGTCCAGGAAACCGTCGCCAGTTTCCTGCGCACGCTTGGCGGTCGGCAGGAATGGGCCGTAAAGCTCTACCTGGAAAAGCCGTCTGTCGAAGAGACTGCCGGCCTTGGAAGCTCGCCTCCCTTAGACCCCGCGCCGAGAGCAGGCGCGGGAGCAGAATACATGAAGCGCAAGAAGACCCAGCTTCAACGCCATCGTGATTTGTGGGCTGGCCTGAAAGAGGACATCCAGGTCGTGGAACACGAATTGAAAACCGGGACCGACGGCTGCTGTCGGGTCCGTCTGTTGCCCGCAAGTTTGACCGGCCGGTCCGAAAAGATGCTCTTCAACGCGGCGTTCCTCTTGGCTGCGTCGCAAGTGAAAACCTGGCTGACCACGGTCGGACGAGTCCGTGACTCTGTCCGCCGCAAAGGCCTGCTGTTGGAAGTGACCGGTCCCTCGCCACCATACCATTTCTGCCCGACACCGGAGCTGTGAGCCGACTGGCCGAAGAGTCCGTTTTCATGTCCCTGTATCCACTGGGTATCAGCCGCAGTCGAGACCTACCGCGCGTAGCCGAACAGTCCACGCGGGGTGGCGGGGTATGGCATCCGCACATACCCCCCACCCCCGGGCAGGTCGCCGTGCGTTGGGTTCTTGCGGATAAACTGGCAGGCGCCGTGATCGATGCGCCGCAGGTTCCCCCCAAGCCCCTCGAGCATGCCGCCGCGCTGGACGCCATCCATCGCCGGATCTGCGTGCTGCCAATGCGATTCGGGACGGTGCTGCGCGACGAAGCAGAGATTCGCTCTCTACTGAAAACTCGCCGCCGAGACCTGTTGGAGCTGTTGGATCGCCTTGACGCAACTTGTGAAATGGGCCTCCGGATAACGTTGCCGAAGTGCCGAACTGCACAAGCGGAGCCTTCGCGCGGTACTCCGCCGTCCATTTCGTACTTGCAGCAGCGCCGCGCCCATTATCAACGCCAGGATTCGTTCGGCCAGCGGGCTCGTCTAAGAGTGGAGAGTCTTATGACAGAATTGCAGGGTACGTACCGGGACTGGCGAAGGTTGACCCCCTCGCCACCCGGCTTGGTCAGGCTGGCCTTCCTTGTTGAGCGAGAACTTGTCGGGTCGTTTGAGAAACGCGTGGAAGCTTCCGCCGTCGCAAGTTCGGGGAAACAACCGACCCTGCTAGGTCCCTGGCCCCCCTACAGCTTCGTTTGACTCCTCACCAAGTGTCGTCATCCGGATGTCGGTGGACTGCAGCCCGTCGAGCCGATGCAAAGCCCCCAGAAAGATCAGGCCGGTTTCAGACGGCTTCAGCGTCGCGTCAATCCTCTTTTCGATGTACGCGTCCCGGGCCCTCAATAGATGCTCGGCCTGCCGGACCCGTTCTTCACAGGCTTGGTCCGAGGCGGACTGGCTCTCCATGTTCTGCTTGTGCATCTGGTATTCTTCCATCAGCAGTTGCGGATCCTCCGTTCCCTCTAGCGTGGCGCCCTGCTCGATGAGTTCCATGATCAGTTGGTGGTTCGAGCTACCTGCCTCGGCAAGTTCGCGGACAATCTTCTCTGTGAATCCGCATAGGGGCAACCCATCCTGGTATATCCGCACGCGCCGATCCTCGAGATGCAACGCCTGGACCTCCTTCCTGATGTATTTCCACAGCTCTCCAACGGCCTGTTCCCGCCGACGCCAAATACTCTCGCCGACAACCTTGGCGTAATGGGCCTTGACCGACTCCGACAACGATCCTAACTCGACGGCGGAGTGGATAATCGGAATGTGGATAAGTCGTCTCATCGCCCTTGGGCAGACTGCTGACCTGTATCAATATGCTAACTGTGTGGAAGTATGATAGCGTATCATTCGTTCTGTAAAAGCTGCATTTTCTGGCCGGCTGCTATCAGTGCTTGCAGTGGGTGCGAAAATTGATCTTGGAGAAAGCGGGCCCTGCGCGGCTTTCCTTGGGGAAAACCAAAACCCCAACCCCAAGGAGTCGCACATGACCCGCCGCGATCATCGTAACGGATTGGACCAGGTTGCTCAACAAATGCCAACGCCCGAAGGGGGCTGGCAGGAAATCCTGGAGTTGTTGGCTGAGCACGGTTTTGACGGAATGGCCCAGGCGCTGGAGATGTTGTTCAACGAAGCGATGAAGCTGGAACGATCGGTCGTGCTGGAGGCGCAGCCGTGCGAGCGAACGCCCGCGAGGCGTGAATATCGCACAATATCAGCGAAGGGGGACGTCATTGCAAGGCCCCCACGCGTTGCTAATGTCCCAGCACTCGTTGCTTTGATGCCCGTTAGCATCCCCTCTGCGAAGGCATCTCGAGTCTCAGCGCCTTCCAGCAACCGTCGTCACGGGTATTCGGCACGAATTTCCAGTGCCGTCTATCTCGGTCGATTTCTGACACGTCCCGCAATACGTTGAGTTCTTCGGACTCGCACCCGCATCGACACGTTCTTGCTGTTCGCAACGCAGAATAGGCGAGGACGGAATGTTCGCCACAACGGCTACCAACCCCACCCGGCTCCGCACGGGCCTGCGCTCGCCTGCGGTTCGACCTCCGCTTACTCGTCCACCAGAACTGAGGCCAGCCGGAAACCGGTGAAGTAGTCGCGGTTGCCCGGCGAGCGGTAGCCGCGATGCGCCGACCGGCAGAACCGCGAGAGGTCGGCCCAGGCCTTTTGACGTTGCTTCGCCGTCGCGGCATCGAAAGGAGCCACGGCTAGCGCCGGCTGTTGCCTTTGGTTGGCGCGGGGAGCCAAGGTGCCCGGCTCTGTCGACGGCTGGCCGCCTTCCCCCTTCAGTTTCCCGGCGTCGACCCCGGAAGGGGCTTCTGTTATCCGGACGTCCCACAGGCAGATTGTCTTTCCCTGGCCGCCTGTGGCAAAAATGTCGCCGACCGGGGCGAAGGCCACGGGAGGATCGTGGTCGGCCAGCGTGGCGAGCAACTGGCCGGTCCGCGTGCTCCACAAGCGGACGGTGTGGTCCTCACAGCCGGACGCGACCACGCCGCCACCGGGGGACAGCGACACCGCGCTGACCTTGGCGGGATGCTCCAGCACGAGCCGCTGTTGGCGCGTGGCCGTGTCCCACAGCCGCAGCGTCTTGTCATCGGAGCCGGACGCGATCACGCGGCCGTCGCGGCTGAAATCGATCGTGCCGACGCGATCCCCATGGCCGAGGAAGCTGCCGACGTCTTCTCCCGTGGAGACATCCAGCAGACGGAATTCAGGTTGCTTCCAACCCGCCGCGGCCAGCAGCGTGCCGTCCGGGGAGAACTTCAGCGAGTCGTAATTCACGTCCGACCTACGCCACCTTGTGGTTTCGCCAGCCACGTCCCAAAGCCAAACGTTTCCTGAGGAGTCGCCCGTCGCCAAGAGCTCGCTGCCCGGCGAGAACGCGACTGCCGTAACCATGCCGGGCAGTCTTCCATACGTGTGCCGCATATTGCCGTTATCGACTCTCCAGATCGTCGCTCGTTGGTACGTGCCGGCAGCCACGAGATTCCCGTCGTCGGCGAAAGTAACGCACCCAACCCCCTCGTCGTGGGCTCGCTTGCTCACGATCTTCTCGCCCTTAAGCACGTCCCACGCGGCCAGGATCCCTCTGCCGTTACCGTTGGACGTCACCTTGGTCCCGTCTGGCGAAAAGGAAAGGGACGAGATTTCGTCCCGGAAGCCGGTAAACGTTGCACGCGGCGTGAGCGTGACGCACCTTACGGTCGGCAGGTCGTCGACCCATGCCTCTTGATGTTCCTTTGCCGTGGCGGCGTCGGCCGGCAGGGTGGCTGTCCGTGCTGCCGCATCGCGCCGGCGCGTCGGTTCGACCTTCGCTCTTTGCGCCTTGGCCCCCAGCGGCACGAGCGTCACACGGAGCGCTTCCCGGGCGCCCGACTTGATCGTGAACCGCTCCGTGTGCGTCTCGAATCCGCCCTTGGTCACCTTCAGCGTGTGTTGGCCTCCCTCAACCTGGATTTCCACAGGTTCCTTGTCGCCCGGCGTGGTGAGGGTGACCGTGCCGTCATCCACCAGGATTTCGGCGCCCGGCTCGTTGACTTCCACAACCAAGGTGCCGGCAGGCGTCTTCAGCATGAGAATCACGCCGAGAAGCACAACGAGGAATGCCGCCGCGCCGCCTACGCCGACGTACATCCACGTCTGGCGACGATCGGCCGGAATCAGTTTCTTCCAGATGCCTGTAGCGGTTTCCTGATCCCTGTGAGACTGGATGGTCTCTTCTACTCGTGGCGGTGGTTTCGGCTTCGCGACGGCATCTTCTTCTGCCAGGTATTGGAAAAAGGATGTCAGGGCGCCGTCGCTCGAAGCTTCACTCATTACCGGCTGGCGTTCCTCCACCGCCACGCACGATTCCAGGGCGGCAGTCACCTCGGCCATCGACTGGTAGCGATCTTCAGGCGTTTTGGCCAGCATGCGTTGGAAGACCGCATCGAGCTCTGCCGGAGCATCCGGTCGGGCTTCCAAGAGGGAAGGAATGGGTGCGCCGCGATGGGCCAGAAGGATCTTCACCAGCGAATCACCTTCGTATACCTTCTTGGCGGTCAGCAGCCGATAGAGAGTGCAGCCCAGCGAGTAGATGTCGGCCCGATGATCGGCACCGTGCGTATCCTCTGCCTGCTCGGGAGCCATATAGTCCCACGTGCCCATCATCTGGCCCGTGTCGGTCAGACGATCGGCACCCGTGGTCTCGTCGACCTCGAAGACTCGGGCCAGGCCCATATCCAGGATCTTGACCATGCCCGTTTTGTCCAACAGCAGGTTGCTCGGCTTGATGTCTCGATGGACCACGCCTTTCGAATGGGCGTACTCCAGACCCCTGGCCGCCTGGATAATGCACTCGACTGCCTGCTCCACGGGCAGCGGGCCTCGCTCCGCAACGATGTTGGCCAAGTCCTTGCCTTCGACGTACTGCATCACCAAGTAGTGGATGCCTTCGTGCTCATCGGCGTCGTAGGCCGTTACAATGTTCGGGTGTTCCAGCTTTGCGGCGGCTCGGGTTTCCCGGTGAAACCGCTTCACCGCGTCTGGCGACTTCATCGCCTTGGGCGGAAGCATCTTCAGCGCGACGATCCTGTCCATCGTGCGGTGACGGGCTTTCAGTACCTGCCCCATACCACCGGCACCGATTTGGTACAGGACCGTGTAGTTGCCCAACACGAGGCCCGTGGTCTTCCCCTGATAGACGGCCGCCGCTTGAAACTTGGTGAGCTTCTTGGCCAGGATCAGTTCACGGGCGAGCCCCTGAGCGTCCTTGGGGCGCTTCCCGGGTGGGAGGCTCTCCTGAAACGCCGCCAGCTCGGCTTCGGAGAAGAGGCCGCTGCGGACAAGGTTTTCGATGAATTGCTGAAGCGTGACGGCCATGCGGGCCCCCTGGCCAAGAACTGACCCCTTGATTCTACCTCGCGCGTCACAGGGAGGACAACCGGGGACTCCTGAGGAGAGGAAGTGGATTCAGTCTCGCCCCAAAGCCGGACAAGTTTGTATCGCTCGTGCCGCTACTGCAAAAGATGAGAACGCGATCGGAAAAAAACTGCGGCGATCGAAGCTACCGTGGCCGCCGTCGCCCTCTCAAGGCTCAAGGTGTCGAGTGAGGGTCTGGGAATGAGATCTCATTAGCCGTGCGGAGGGCTGTGCGGCAACGCGGTTTCGATCGGCGACGCGACCTCGGATCTTGCGTCCCAGAAACCGTTGGGTTCTCGGTGCCGATGGCGACCCGAATCAGCCCTTCCATCCGATGGCACCCGGTTTCCCGTTTAACGGTTGAGTACTTGAGGCGTTCCCGGGTGTGTCATCAAGGGGTCTTTTGATGAGACAACCTGGCATCAAGGTTTGCGCGTCACCTGCGAGCGGGACGAGTCGCGTGGACGCACTGGTTAGGTCCCCATTCCAAGTTTTACGTTGAGACTTCTTTGCGCCGTTCGCGGATGTTCGCAAGTCCTGTTGGGTTACCGGCCTAGCTCGCCTTGGGTCTTCTACTTCAAATTGCCTCGTCTGGGAAGATGAAGCCATCTGTCCCACACCTGTAGTCCCAGACGTGACCTTCCCTCTCCATCCAGAAGTCCAGTGTCACGCCATATGCTCCAGCCATCCGCGTCCATACCCAGGTCTTTCACCGTCCTCCAACCCTGGTCGTAGTCCCTCGCGATAAACCAGACGACAAACTCGGCGTTGACCTGGTTGATGCTCCGTAGCAACAGGTCTACGTATTCTGCTTGCCAAAGCTCTCGACCTTCCAGGTTGATGTTTGCGATTTTGAGGCTGAAGTCTTCCGCGGTGAACCCTGTTTCGGTGATGGCAAAGGGTTTCTCGGGAGCCAGGGCAGCCATTTGTGTGAACCAGTCCTTCGGCAAATCTTTCACGTTTGCCTTTCCGGACTCGATGGTATTCGGCGCCAGGTAGGGGTACGTGCTAATACCCACAAGGTCAGAATATTGAATCAAATCGCGGTTTACCTCCTGTTGCTCTTCCCAGCTCACCTCAAGACTGCCCGTTTGAAACGTCAGGAAGATTGGGAGGTCGGGGTACTCCTGCTTGAGGGTTGCGTAAACCTCTGCAACGAGCGTTTTGAAAGGCGCATAGTCTGGATGGGTAAGTGTGAAGGTACCATTGACCTCGCTACCGTACGCGAAGTAATCAGGTTCAAAGAAGTCAATGAGATAGCGACAATAGTTGCTGTAGGCGGCAATAACTTCGTGATCGTCGAACGACTTCTCTTTCCAGGCGTCGGGGAAGGGTAAGTTCTCGCCTTTCCACCAGTATTTTGCCAAACTACGACGATTATGAGCCTGGGGCGTGGTTGAGACATAAACCTTCTCAAACCTTTTGGAACGTGTCAATGGGTTTGAGACAACTGCGGGACGAAATTAGTGTCGCGCGGTAGTTGTAGTATACGGGGTTGCGGCGCGTCGGCCGGAGGGTTGATCCAGACTTCGCGTGGGAGCGGCAGCGGTCGTGGCGGGTGCTGG
>JBDRTC010000044.1:0-4979 GCA_043824335.1 Planctomycetota bacterium
GAGCGACCTGTGGGGGAAATTACGTTAAACCAGCTTTCCAGTTTGCCCAGGTTGCTTGAGAAGTAATCCTGTAGGGCAAGATCGGCCGAAAGGGCGATCTTGACCTTGGTAAACTTGTTTCCTCCCTTCTCACCGCTGTAGCTCTGGACAAAGGCGTCTCGGATTGCCTGATACTGCTTTGCTGGCTTTACAAGTAGCGACTCCACGAACTCCGAAAGCCCTGTGTCGGTGAGAAAGAGAAGCCAGTCATATGACTGAGCCAAGACCTTGAGTTCTTTGTTGTGGTCGTCGGAAGTGAACCAGTTCCCATGGTTACTGACGACACCTACGGTCAATGTGAAATCGCGGAGCAATGAGGCGTCGTCGGATGCGATGACGCTACGCAAGAAATCCGCATAAGGCTCACACCGCAGGTCTCCGCTGTCCAGATGGAGAATACCATATACAGCCCCGTCACTCATTCTGATCTTCTGAAGCGAGGACACCGCCCGAGCAACGTAGGCTCCTTGCTTCGCCTTCTCAATCGTCTGTGGGCCTTTCTTGACACCCTCCTCAACTCCGACACGTTTACACTCGAAAACCGCGAAGGGGTGCGGAGTGAGTTGGTTCACAGACACGCGATAGGAGGTCTCCGTGGCTCTGCCGAGATAGGCGATGATGACTCTGGTTTCGTCCTCGTATAGTGTGCATGCGTTACGGAGGATCTCGTCTGAGGAGAGGAGTTGTGTTGACTTCGAGTCCTGACCTGTCCAGTCGGGAGAATCGAGGAGTTTGAGAATCTTCTTCGGTGTCAACGGCAGTCCTGTCTTGTCAACCTTGACTGCGGCAATCTCTGCTGACGGGTGAAGGCTGAACTCCACGTTGTGTGTGATGTCAGGATTCGCGTACTCGGGCAATCGCCTTTCGATCGCCGTGTGCTTTTCGTATCCCCAACTCTTGATCAGGTAGAACGTGATGATTTCGACCAACGTGCCGAGAGCCCTGCCAGCAGCCTTCTTCGCATCCTTTGCGTAGTGGAATACATCGCGAGTCAGTGCTCGCTGCAGCGCGTCAACGGATTCGTATGGCATGTTTTTCTTGTCCTTCCATCTTTTCATTCTTGGGCTAACTATCATTAGGCCGACCAGCCTATCCAGTCGGCGTTGAGGCGTCATAGGCCGACCGGACCGGTCAGCCGATCACCTTTGCCCAACGCCTGCCATTTTCCGACGGAACCTCCTGACTGTCAATTCGACAGGATCGGGGTCAGGCTTTCATTTTACACTTTCCGGAGGCGTGGGGCTTTACTCTGCTGTCGCCGTGCCAGGCTCGTCACGGATCGGTTTTCCGGATGCGGTCTACTATCTTGCCTCCTGGGAAACGGGCGGGCGGCCCTGCTCGTCGATTGTTGTGTACCACTGCTTGCAAGCAGTGTTGGGGCGTGAAAGAGCTTGCGCACTGCCTGTTTTCGGTCTTGTCGTGAGCGGGAGGCTGCCTCAGCCATTCCGAGCCGGAGAACTGGTCCGCGCCTCGAATCGGGCAATCTCTTCCTTGAATTGATTGATCCGTTTCTTGAGTGAACGCAAGGTCAACTGGCGAACGTGCTCGTCGGTTGGCTCTTGTCGCTTCCTTTCGTAAAGTTGTTCCAGTTCCTGCAACTTCGCTCGGGTGTTCTCCCACTGGCGCCGGTTATCAATGCTCATTGCATCACCTCGATCATTCCCTTGCGGACCAGATCACGATCGGTCGCGAAGGTCTTCTCCGTGAACTGTCCAAAGGCTTCCTGGTCCACCAGTTCCATGTTGACAAAAGGCAGGCCGCTGAGTAACTCCGCCTCGGCGGCTTCATCGCGAGGGAACCCCTCCCCAACGAGCAGGACACAATCCACGTCGTTGGGTTCCAGTTTGTCGGTGACAAAACTGCCGTTGACGACAATCCGCTGGGCACCCGCACGCCGCGCCAGTTCGACCAGCCAGAGCAGCGACTCCATCTGCACACGCCGCAATTCGGACTCCCGTCCAAACCGTGCGCTAATTTCCTGCACGGTCGCCAGGTGAATTCCCGGTGGCAGGTAGCCTTCGTCGTCAAATGCCGGAATCATGGTCCATTCCACAAGGTCGTCTTACCTGAGCATACCGAAACTGCACAAAGGCCACAACGCGAGCGGAGCCGGAAGATCGGCTGGGTGGCACCGACAAGGGATGATAGGGGCAGGGACAATGGGGCAGACCTGTGTTTTCGTTTTTGGGATTCTCGATGCGTAATCACCCGATACGAAAGGACTTGCAGAGAAGCATCATTCCCGGGCGGGTGGCCGTGCTCGTCGATTGTTGCGTGCCACTGCTCGGATCGCGCTTGGATCGGGGGCAGGCTTTCATTTTACACTTTCCGGAGGCGTGGGGCCTTGCGTCGGCTACCCACCGCGGTTGCCCAACACGGCCCTGATCCGCTCGCGTGCCTCGTCGGGAAGTCTGGCTTCGGGAGCGACCTCCTCCGGGCCAAGCCGCTCGGGATTCTCGCGGGCGGCGCGGCGCAGCAACTGTATTTGGCGAGCGAAACCGGAGCACAGGCGGCACATCATCAGGTGCATCCAGACTTCGAGCCGCTGGCGGTGCGGAAGATCCCGCTCCATCGATTCAGAGACCAGCCTGGAGATCTCGCGACGGCGGCGGGTGGCATGCCCTCGCGGAGCGCGGGCGTGTTGGCGGCCGATCATGGCGACGCAAACGACGCCGTGCCACCCGAGAATCCCGTGCCTCGACAGGGCCTGCCTCGCGTGCCGATGTCGAGGCCGAAGCGGGAAAAATGGTCCTTGTCGGGCTGTACGTCTGTGCCCTATAATCGTGGGTTTGCCGTTACCCACAAGCAATTGCCACGCCACGGTTTCATGGCCGTTTCGGATATCGTCGTTCGGGGGGCCCGCGAGCACAATCTGCGGGATGTGGACCTCGTCTTGCCGCGGAACTGCTTGATCTGCTTCACGGGAGTGAGCGGGTCGGGAAAGAGTTCGCTGGCGTTCGATACGCTCTATGCCGAGGGGCAGCGGCGGTACGTGGCGAGCCTGTCGAGCTATGCCCGGCAGTTTTTGGGGCAGATGCCCAAGCCCGACGTCGACATGATCGCCGGCCTAAGCCCGTCGATCTCCATCTCGCAGAAATCAGGCGGCCAAAGCCCCCGGTCGACCGTCGGAACGATCACCGAGATCTACGACTACCTTCGAGTGCTCTACGCCCGGGTGGGGAAAGGGCAGTGCCCGAAGTGCGGCCGGCCGATCACCGCCCAAACCCGGCAGCAGATCCTCGAACGGATTGCCGCGCTGCCGGCCGGAACGCGGTTTTTGGTCTTGGCGCCGCTGGTGCGCGGCAAGAAGGGGGAGTATCGCGACCTGTTCGAAGACCTGGTGAAGCAAGGGTTTGTCCGTGCCCGGGTCGACGGCAACGTGGTCCGGCTGACCGACGATCTCAGGCTCGACCGGCAGATGCGTCACTACGTCGAGGTGGTCGTCGACCGGCTCACGGCCGGGCCCGACTCGCGCTCGCGCCTGGCGGAGTCCGTTGAGCTTGCGCTTCGGCTGGGCGATGGAAACTTGATTGTCGCGCCGGAGAATCTGGGTGGCACTGCTGGCTTGTCCAGCAGTGCTGCCGCCCGAGCGGTCGAAGCGCGCACGGGTGGACAAGCCACCCGTGGCACCCGGCGGGGAGTTCCGACTTCCGACCTCCGACCTCCGACCTCCGACCTCCACCTTTCCGCTCACTACGCCTGCACGCACTGCCAGTTGAGCTTCGAACCGCCCAGCCCGCGGATGTTCAGCTTCAACAGCCCGCAGGGGATGTGTCCGGAGTGCAACGGGCTGGGAGAGATTTACACGTTTGACCCCGAGCGTCTGATTCCCGACCCCGCCAAGTCGTTCCAGCAGGGCTCGATCGGGCTGATCGGGCCCTGGCGCCAGTTGGGCCGATGGCGGCGCCACATCTACCGCGGCGTGGCCGAAACCCTGGAGCGGATCCACGACCTGGAGCCCGGCACGGTGCTGGAAACCGCCTGGGAGGAGCTTGACCCGGCGCTCCGGGAAAAGCTCCTCTGGGGCACGGGGGACGAGCACATCACGTTCACGTGGCGGTCCGGGCCCTCGGGCCACAAGTGGGGCGGCACCTTCGAGGGGATCATCCCCAAGCTCCTCTCCCAGTACCGGACTTCCAAGAGCCGCATGCAGCGCCGGGCGCTGGAAAAGTACATGCGCGTGATCGGCTGCACGGCCTGCAAGGGCCAACGCCTGAACCCGCAGGCCCGGGCCGTGACGCTCACCACGGCCTCGGCGAAGTTCCACGCGGCGCCCGATCGCTCGCTGCCGGAAGTCTGCTCGCTGGCCGTATCCGACGCGGCCGAGTTCTTCGCCAAGCTGGAACTCGACCGCACCGGTCAGCAGGTCGCCGCCGAAGCGCTCAAGGAAATCCGCGGCCGGCTGGAGTTTCTGAAGAACGTGGGGCTCGACTACCTCACGCTCGATCGCACCGCCCCCACCCTGGCCGGCGGCGAGATGCAGCGGATCCGTTTGGCCGGGCAGATCGGCTGCGGGTTGGTTGGCGTGCTCTACATCCTCGACGAGCCTTCGATCGGACTGCACCACCGCGATAACGACCGCCTGCTGGAAACCCTGGCCGCCTTGCGCGACCAGGGTAACACGGTCATCGTCGTCGAGCACGACGAAGACACGATGCGCGCGGCCGACCACGTCGTCGATTTCGGGCCCGGCCCCGGCGTTCGCGGCGGTCACGTCGTCGTCGCCGGGCCCGTGGAAGCGGTGATCGCCGAGCCGAGAAGCGTCACCGGCGGCTACCTCTCGGGCAAACGTCGAATCGAGATTCCAAAAGAGCGACGGCCGGCCAGCGACAAGCGGCTGGTCGTCCGGGGCGCCTCGCACAACAACCTCAAGAAGATCGACGTCGACATTCCGCTCTCGCTGTTTGTCTGCGTCACCGGCGTGTCGGGCTCGGGCAAGA
>JBDRTC010000045.1:0-4679 GCA_043824335.1 Planctomycetota bacterium
ATCCACTCGATGCGGGAGATGCTGATCGTTGCCGACGCGAATCTGCGAATTCGCCTTGTCAACCCGGCCGCCTGTTCCGAGCTGGGCTATTCCACCGTCGACCTGGTGGATCGACCGCTCGGAGATTTGTTTGCCGTGGAAGATCTTTTTGCCGACGGAAGTCTCTCGCCGACGGTAGCGCCCGGTGTTGAGGGCTTCATGCAGACAGAATCGGGCGACCGCATACCTGTCCATTTTTCGGCCGCGGAAATGCGGGATGAGGCCGGTCGGCTGGCAGGCATTGTGTGCGTGGCCTTGAATGTCTCGCGTCAGAAGGATACCGAAGATCGGCTCCGCGCCTCGCTTCGCGAGAAGGAACTCTTGCTCAAAGAGGTGCACCACCGCGTCAAGAACAATTTGCAGGTCATCTCCAGCTTGCTGAGCCTCCAAGCACAGGAGATCCGCGATCCGGAGATGAGTCGGCTGTTTCAGGAGAGTCAGGCGCGAGTGCGCTCGATGGCGCTGATTCACGAACAGCTCTACCGCTCGAATGATTTGGCCCACATCAACTTCGCCGCCTATGTCGAAGAGTTGGTCGACAATCTCAGACAGGGATTTGGCAGTGCAGCCGCTGGGGTCAACTTTTGCCTCGACATACAGCCGGTCCCCCTCCTTCTTGACTTGGCCATCCCTTGCGGTATGACCGTTAATGAGCTTGTCGCCAACGCTTTGGAGCACGCCTTTTCCGAAGATCACCCCGGCGAAATCCGCATTGCCTTCGGCCGAGACGACGAAGGCTACTCGATTACCGTCGCGGACAACGGCGTGGGAATGGGCGAGGGGCTGGGCGCCGGCGAGGCAACCTCGATCGGCTTGAAGGTCGTACAAGCATTGACGCGACAAATCCACGGCAGGCTCGACCAAGCGTACGAGGAGGGCACGATGTTCACGATCCACTTTGACAACCCATGTCAGAACAAGCCAGCACGATCCTGATCGTCGAGGACGAGCAGATTGTGGCCGTCGCGATCGAGGGCCATTTGCAGCGTCTGGGGTACCAGGTCGTCGGAACTGCCGCTTCTGGAGAAGAAGCCTGTAAGAAAGCCGCCGAACTGGATCCCGACCTCGTCCTCATGGACGTTCGCATCGAGGGGCCGATGGACGGTATCGAAGCCGCTCAGCGAATTCGCCAGTCCCGCGACGTGCCCGTCGTCTTCCTCACGGCTTACAGCGACGTCGACACCGTAGAACGAGCCAAAGTCGTCGAGCCGTATGGCTACATCGTCAAGCCGTTCGATGCGCGCGACTTGCACACGACGATCGAGATGGCCCTGCATAAAGGGAATGCCGACCGGCGTTTGCGCGAGAGCCACGAAAACATGCGGACGATCCTCGACGCGCAGCGTCATGGCACGGTAATGCTCGACGCGCACGGTCGCGTCCGTTTCGCCAGTCAGGCTGCTCTCCGAATGGCCAAGGCCTCCGACCGGGAAGTCGTTGGACACGGGCTGGTGGACCTGTTGCCGTTGTCCCGCGAGCAGGCGACCGCGCTGGAGGAGACCTGTCGTCGCCCACAGGACGAGCGCGGCAAGGTCGCCCTGGTGCTTGACGACGACGGATCGCATCCCCGCCACCTGGAGATCGAGATCGCCGACGACCCTCGCCATGATGGCGGAACGATTCTGTTCTTATATGACGTCTCACCCCTTTTTCACTTGCGGCGACAGCTCGACGAGCATGCCACGTTTCAGAAGATGATCGGCAAGTCGAAACCCATGCGCCAGGTCTTCCAGACAATCCAGGATGTTGCTCGGGTCGATTCCACCGTGCTGATCGAGGGGGAGACGGGCACGGGAAAAGAACTCGTCGCCAGGGCGATCCACCAACTCGGAAGGCGCTCACACTCGCCTTTTGTGGCAATCAACTGTGCCGGTCTCAGCGACGAGTTGGCCGCGAGTCAGCTATTTGGCCATCGGCGCGGCTCCTTCACCGGGGCCATTAGCGACCAGCAGGGGCTCTTCGAGGCGGCCCACGGCGGTACGCTATTCCTCGACGAGATCGGCGATTTGTCCCTCCGCGTGCAGACTGCTCTGTTGCGGGTGTTGGAGGAAAACGCCGTGTTGCCGCTGGGGGAATCAGCTCCCCGTCCGGTGGATGTCCGCGTATTGACTGCCACTCATCGGGACCTTGTCCACGAGGCGGCCGAGCAGCAATTCCGGTACGACCTGTTGTACCGCATCCGGGTCGCCCGCGTGAGCTTGCCCGCCTTGCGCCAACGCCGAGAAGACCTCCCGATCCTCGTGCGCGCTTTTCTGGCAGACCATCGAGCTTCCACCGGCAAGCAGGTCGACGCGGTCAGCGATGATGCGATGGCCGTTATGATGGAATACAAGTGGCCAGGAAACGTCCGTGAGCTCCGCAACGCGTTGGAGTACGCCGTTATTCGGGCGCGAGGCTCGATCCTCCAGACCGAGGACCTTCCTCCCGAGCTTCTGGAGCGAAGAACCGGCGCGGATCAAGGCGATTCGGGGCTCGATGAGGTCGACCAGCTCAGGGCAGCTTTGAAGCGCGCGCGGGGTAACCGCACCAGGGCCGCTGCACTCCTGGGAATCAGTCGTGCAACCCTTTACCGTCGATTGGGGGAACTCGGAATCGAGGACGAATACCGGTAGCACTTAGGGGATTGGTATGACGATGTCGTCTGGATCCTTGAAGAGGACATCGTCGTCATCCGCGAAGATCAGGTCGATGTAGCCGTCGATGGCCCAGATGATGTCTCGTCCGAGCCCGCCAAGAAACACGTCTTCGCCACGGCCGCCATTCAGGTAGTCGTCTCCCTCCTGTCCGAACAGGTAGTCTTCCCCGTCGCGACCGAACAGCGAATCGTTGCCGGCCTCGCCGAAGAGGTAATCGTTGCCGGAGCCGCCGTCGATCCGGTCGTTGCCGACGCCGCCATAGAGCAGGTCGGCGCCGAGCATGCCGTTGAGCGTGTCGTTGCCGGCGCCGCCGTAGAGGATGTCGTTGTTGCTCCGAGTGGGAGTGGGCGCGGTCGTTCGGGAGACAGTGGAAGATACGTTGGCCACGGAAACCGTGGCAGCGGGAATGACGTCCACGGGATCTCCGGTAAGCGTGTCGTCACCGCCGTCGCCGCGGAGTTCGTCGGCGCCGAAACCGCCTTGGAGCCGGTCGTTGCCGGAACCGCCGAACAGGCGGTCGTTTCCGTTGCCGCCGTCCATGGTGTCGGCGCCGAACATGCCGAGCAGGACGTCATCTCCGTCGCCACCGCGGATCGTGTCGTTGCCGCGTCCACGGTTGGCGAAATCACGGGCGTACTGCCAGGGATCCGTGTAGCCTGCGGGATAGGTGTTGGTCGCGTCGCCAAAGATCCAATCGTCGCCGACACCACCGCCAATCCCATCGTCACCGTCGCCACCGACGAGGCCGTCGGCGCCGGAGCCGCCGGAAATGCGGTCGTCTCCTTTGTTGCCGAAGATCACGTCGCCACCGAACATACCCAACAGCCGGTCGTTGCCTTCGCCGCCGTCGATCCAGTCGTGGCCAGTAAGCAGGAGCGCTTCGGCATCGGCCGCTTCGACGACGACGTCCTCGTAGGCGACCAACTCCGCATCGACCGGCATCGGCACGAGCACGCGTGTGATGTCGGCCGGATCGCCAACGACCGTGTCGTTACCGTACCCTCCATTGAGCCTGTCGTTGCCCCAGCCGCCCTGGATAAAGTCGTTGCCCGTGCCGCCGTGGATGACGTCGTTCTGACGACTACCTTGGATTCTGTCGTTGCCTGTGCCGCCATCGAGCGTCGTGGTTTGCCCCACGCTACGTTCGATCACGATCGAGTCGTTTCCGCCTTTGGCATAGACCTTGATGTGGTCCACCAATTGATTCGGGAAATCGAAGTGGATGTCGTCTACCTCGACGGTCAACACGTCGTCTTGCACGTATGCACGGATGTTGTTGTCATCGTCGTTCGCCTCGATAACGACGACGCCTCCCTCGAACATCGAACTGGCGTCCAGCATTCGCCGTTCTTCGAGTCGCTCCGCCACGAGTCGTCGTCGAAGTCGGTTGACAAGCTTGCTCGAGCGAGCGTGGTGTCTGCGATGTCTGCGAGTCATTCCGCACCTCCTGCTGTTACTGAATAGTTGAAGAACCCGGCAAGAAAGACGGCACGCCCCTGAGGCGGACCCGTGATTTGAGTGTTCCGGCCCAGGTGCACGGCAAAGAACGGGCCAGTTGACGACCAATTCTGCGTTATGGGCGTAACTCGCTGTCTCAGAGAGGATTACACGAATCAGATTCTGACTGGAGAGCGGAAGGAACAGCTCGTGCGCACCAACTCGGTACAGTTGATGCGCCCGCGGAACGCCTTGGACTGGGCGCTGGGAAGGGCTCGTGAACAATCGGGACGTCTGGCCCAAACGCGCAAGACTTCGGCGAAGGGCCGCCCAAAGGACGAAGGAAGAAAGGACAGGAAACACGTCTTAGGAGCGTGAAATCTCCGTTTCGTTCTTCGTCCTTAGTCCTTTCTGACCGCCGGGAGCCTGAGGTGGCGCCGAACTGACGGACACTCCAAGTGCTTATTCTAGCCGTTATACTGAGGAGCAAAGGAGTGTTCCATGGCGAAGAAAGCGAGTCGCGGGAAGGGTCGTACTGGGCGTCGTGTTTACGATGACGAGTTGAAA
>JBDRTC010000046.1:0-8602 GCA_043824335.1 Planctomycetota bacterium
TTTCAACTCGTCATCGTAAACACGACGCCCAGTACGACCCTTCCCGCGACTCGCTTTCTTCGCCATGGAACACTCCTTTGCTCCTCAGTATAACGGCTAGAATAAGCACTTGGAGTGTCCGTCAGTTCGGCGCCACCTCAGCGGCTTCCTTCTCGGCAAAGGCCTTGATTCTTGTGGCAGCCTTGTTCGCACTTGCCTCATCTTCCACGGTCGCAATAATCTCGTTGATTTCTCTCTCCAATGCGAGTGCATCGCCGAAAGCCTTTGCATGTGTATCTTGGAGAGACGACCGGATAAGAATGCCTGCAAGCGAAAAGAGAATTGCCAGACCAAGCACACTTCCCACAACGATGCAAACCCTCTTCCGGGAATAAGGGCTCGGAGTCCGGGCGCCAATCTGAGATTCCACCTCGGCCAATTGGCTCCGCTTCGCTTCCATTGAGGATCGCAAGATGTCAAGCCCGTCATAGGTCCCGCCGGAGCCGGGCATCTCGGGCCGGGCCTCGTGGGTCTTTCGGCCGATCTCAATCGTCAACTCGCGCTCACGGTCCTGGAGTTCTTTGATCTCCCGCTTCACTTCCTTGACCTCCGAGCCGATACCTTTCGCGCCGCGCAGCGAGTCGAGGGTCATCTGTTTTTGTGTCAGGTCTTCCTGGACCTCGGAGAGTCGCTCGATCTCGGCCAAGCCGTCCACTTCGGCGGGGCGATGTTGCTGACACAGCTTCCCCAGGTTTTCCAACTGTCTCTGGATCCCCTTCTCCAGGTTCTTGACATGGAGCTTGAGCCTCACAGCGCGCCCGCGTTGCCTAAACGAGGCAAAGCCGGCCTTGAGCTTGCGGACAAGGGCCTTGCCTGCAAGCCGCGAGGCCTTCTTATGGCCGGCCGGTAAGGCATCGGTGCTGGTCGCCTCCTCGGACGCGCCTTTCGTCGGCGTCAGGGGCGGCTGGGAAACCGGCGCGGGAGTTTGGGGCTCTTCGGCGGCTGGCGCAGGCTCCGGCGCTGGCGGCTCGGCAACTGGTGATTGCGCTGCGGCCGGGGCAGCGGGAACCGTGAATCGTCTCTGACAGTCCGGATTCTTGCAGCGAACCTGTTTGCCTATCGCGTTGTCCGGAACCCGATACTTGGTCCCACAGTCTGGGCACAGGATGTCCATCGCTCCGACCTCCCAGTAACTGATAGGGATTTTCATCCCAATGCTTGCGCGATTTTGGCAATGATGCCGATCGGTGTCAAGCACCTGGAGCGAGATTTCCTGCCGAGAGGGCCGTGAAACGGCCGCATGTATATCTTGAGAGGGGACTTTGCGCAGTTCTTGGCGTCAAATCGACTTGGATCATGCCCAAGATGTCCCCTTTTCCGCGCCCAAGACAATCAGTGATGTCCCCTTTTCTCTCTGGCCCCGGGCGGTTGCCCGCCCGGGGCCACCTGGTCCTCTTCTCTTCCCTTTTCTCTTCCGGGCAGGCGGAGAATTCGCTTGTTTTCTGAGGACCGTATAGGTACATTCCGGGATATGTCGTTCGGGCTTGTCGTCTGGCAAGTGTCGGACCCTCAACGGCTCCGCTTGAGGAACAGAAAAGCGCTTTTCCGGTCAACGGCCCGCTGGGCCAGCGGCACCAGTGGTTGGAAGGAAACGGAAGGAGATCCCACCGAGCCATGAAACGGACGCCAATCACAATCACGCCGCTGGTGCTGCTGTCGCTCATCATGCTTTGCTCGCCGGCAAGCCGCGCCGAGCCGCCGAAAGTGTTGTACCTAGGCATAAACAGAGAATTCCAGAGGCCAAATCCGCCGACGGAGGCGCTGGTGTACGTCAAGAAAGACACCTGGCACGCGAGCATGCTCGCGTCGCTGGAGGCCACGTTCGGCTCCACGGCCGAGAAAGACCGCGCCGCCGAGCCCGGCGGATTTCGCCCGGCGATGGTTTTGCCCAAGAGGCTCACGGCCGACGCGCAACCGGTGCGGCTGGAGTTTCGCGTCGACCGGCTGGAGCGACTCTACTTCGCCACGCTCGGCCGCCTGCCAGAGAGCGGGTCGGCGCACTTCCTCAGCCCGCGGCTGTTCGACAACCAGGGCAATTCCGTCGAGCTGGAACTCGACGGTACGATGGCGGAAGGAAAGGTCGACGCCCCCGCGGCCCGGGCGACGGAGCTGAAGATCGGCGGCGCGACGCATCGCGGCTTCGCGCTTGTGCCCGGAGAAGAAGTCGCCTTCAAACTTGACGGCAAGTACGAGCGATTGGAAGTGTTCGTCTACTATCAGCAGGCGGCCAGGGGGCTGCCACCACACGCGGCCGTCGACTCTCGGCCGATCGTCGCCCGCGCGTCCGAGTGTCGGCAGGTCCGGGAAGCGCTCTGGGACCTGGTGGCCCGGGACTTCCGCGATCGGCAATCGCAGATCGAAATGGAGATAGAGCGGCGCGACGGGATCTGGAATGAGTATACGCCGACAGGGCACGGCGCCGGTCATGCGTACTATCTCTCGCGTGCCCGAGAGCGACTGGAGTTGGCTCGCAAGACGCTCGAATTCGTCGAGCAGACGGCGCCCCGGCAGGAAATGGCCGCGGAACTTGAGGCGTTGGAGGAGCGCATCGAGCGGAGCGCCAAGGATGGAGCGTCGTCAGACGGAAGAGACCTCTTTGCCCGGGCGGTCGAGCTCAGGCGCCGGATCCTCTTCTCGCACCCCTCGCTCGATTTCGACCGGCTACTCTTGACCAAGCGGCCCCCTCCGGCGCTCAGCGCCCCGGGCGATAATTACTTTGGACTCAACAACGACGCGGGGCCCGGGTTGGTCGTCCTCGACCACTGGAAAACCGACCGGCCTAAAGAGACCGTGCTGTTGGAAGGCAAGCTGCCGGCGGGCTGCGCGATGCACCCGGACTTGTCGTTCGACGGCGAGCGGGTGGTGTTTGCTTACGCCGATCACAGCCCCGCGCGCGAGCAGAGGCAGTTCTTCCTCTACGAGATCAACGTCGACGGCTCGGGCCTGCGGCAGATCACCGGCACCGACGACGATCCGTTGGCCGGGACCGACGGCAAAATGACCGTGATCTCGGAGGACTACGATCCTTGCTACTTGCCCGACGGCGGGTTTGCCTTCATCTCGACGCGCAACCAGGGGGGCGTGCGATGCCACAACGGCGGGCGCTATTGTCCCACGTATGTCCTCTATCGTTGCGATGCCGACGGGTCGAACATCCGTCAGATTTCTTTCAACGAGGCCAGCGAGTGGGATCCCACGATGATGCCCGACGGGCGGATCCTCTGGATGCGATGGGACTACATCAACCGGCCGGTGATCCCGACGTTCGGCCTGTGGACCACTCGGCTCGACGGCACGGCTGCCGGCCACTACTTCGGCAGCTACACACCGAACCCCTGCAGGATCTGCCAGGCGAGGCCCATTCCCGGCTCGCACAAGCTCGTTGCCATCACGGCCGGACACCACACGATCCATGCCGGGTCGTTGATTCTCATCGACCGCGACGTTGCCGAGGATGGACTGGAAGCCATTACGCGACTGACACCGGAGGCGCCTTTTCCGGAATCGGAAGCCGATGCGCCGGTCAGTTTCGGCAGTCCCTATCCACTCAGCGAAGACCTGTTCCTGGCCTCGTTCTGCCCCGATCCGTACCCTTGTTCCATGGCGCAATATCCGCGGTACGATGCTTACGGGATATACCTGGTCGACACGCTGGGCGGGCGGGAGTTGATCTATCGCGATCCCGAGATCTCTTGCTTCGCTCCGATGCCCGTTGAGCCGCGGCCGGTGCCGCCGGTGCTGCCGTCGGCGGTGCCTCCATCGCTGGTGGCCGGCAAAGAAACGCCGGCCAAAGGCGTGTTCTACCTTCAGGACGTCTACGAGAGCACGCAAGACATTCCCCGCGGCACCATCAAGCGGCTCCGCGTCAACGAACTGATCCCCCAACCGACCCAGCGCGTGCCGTATTCCAGCGCCGTGAGGTTCGAGGTGCTCAAGCGGGTTGTCGGTACCGTGCCCGTCGACGAAAGCGGCTCGGTGGCGTTCGAGGCCCCGGCCGGCGTGGCGCTGCAATTCCAGGCTTTGGATCAAAACGGCATGGCGGTGATGAGCATGCGGACGGCCACTTACTTGCAACCGGGCGAGGAAGCGAGTTGTGTCGGCTGCCACGAGCCCCGTACGTCCAGCCCCACGATTCGACCGTCGACGGCCGCCGGGCAAACTGTTCTGAAATTGGAGCCGCCGGGCGGACCTCAATACGAAGGGGGCCTCAGCTTCGCCAAGACCGTGCAGCCGGTGCTCGACCGGTACTGCACTGGCTGCCACGGTTTGCAGGAAACCGCCGGCGAGATCGATCTGCTCGGCACGATCGACGCCACCGAGGAGAACGTCGCCCAAACCTTCCAGCAATTGCTCCCCAGCACGGCCTACGCGTCGTTGACCGGGGACGGTCGCTTGGTGAAGATCGCCCAATACGGTGGCGAGACCTGGTACAGCCAGCCCAAGGACTATTTCGCCCACGGCGGCAAGCTGGCCGAATTCCTGTTAAAGGGCCACCAGACCGTCGACGTCGATCTCGACCCCGAGAGCCGCCAGCGGATCATCGACTGGCTCGATCTGAACGCCCAATTCTACGGCACGTACTCCTGGAACAAGGACGAATGGCGGCGGCCGGACCCGGAAGGGGAAAGGGTGCTGCGCGCATACATCCGCGAGAGATTCGGCGACGAGTTGGCCGGGCAACCGTTTGCGGCACTGGTCAACGTGGCGCTAACGGCCGAGAGCCGTATTCTGAAAGCGACGCTGGCGCTTGAAGCCGGCGGCTGGGGACAGATCGAGCATGGCGGCTTCAAGAGCAGCGACGAGCCGGACTACCGAAAGATGCGCCGGCTGGTCGAGGCGGCCATCCAACCTTTGCCCTACCACGACATTGCCGGCACCTGCGGCCGCGACGAAGACTGTATGTGCCTAAGTTGCTGGGTCCGCAAGGTGAAGGAAGAGCGACACGGGCGCAGGAAGAGCGCCGCATTGGCCGGGCATGGATTCGAGTGATTCACGACATTCTACGGGCGGATTGGTGACGTCGCTGCCCAAGACGCAGTTCCGGTCCGAGCCGTCGAACAGCCGCAACTCGGTGATCTGTCCGCCCTTCGTGGCATCTGCGCTGATACGGAAATGATCGCCACGCACGACGAGTTGCTCGCCCTGCCGCGTTGCGGACAACTCGGCCACCGCGGCCGAAGTCAACGCAACGGGCGTTACCAAGGTCAGCGGAATGAGCTCAGTGAAAGCCGGCATTGGATCAAGCTGCCCAATGGCACGCCCAACGCGTACACCTTCGAATCGATCTCGTCGCATTGTGGCTCGATCGCTCCGGCGGGCAGTTCGCCCCGGGTATCGTTGATCTTGTCGCGGAGCCGGGACCAGACTTCGTCGGTGTCGTAAATCTCGCCGCGTGGCGTCTCCCAAACCGTTGGGGGAGATGGTCGGGACAATACCAGCGGCGTTCAATGAGATTCCGGCAACCGGCAAGAGAGTCCAAACACGGATCACGAACACCATCATTGGTGGCCCCTACAACGGATCGCCGATTCTGATGATACTGATTTCCACGGGCGGTACCGGTTGCAAAGCAGCCTCGGAAGAGAACGTGACGTGATTCTTGCCCCGAGCCAAAATGGGCGTCTTGCCTTGCGGCTTGATGCGGCGAATCTCCTGGCCTTCGCGGTCGAAGACTCGGGCTTCCTCCGCACCGTCGAACTCGAGGTAGTGTTCCGTTTCAAGCTGGTACGGAAAGACGATCTTCCGGCCGCCCACTTCAATGGCGGGGTTCTTGACCGGGTGCCATTTTTCGCGCAAGGCTTTGATGGGACCGATCAGGCAGCGGACTTCGGATTTGGCCGGAATTGAGTTGAATCGCAGGAATATCGAGCCGATACGGTCGTATTGGAAATGGCGGACCGTGTGCTTTCGGCTGTAACCGGCGTCGAACTCGAAGACCCGGTCCGTTTCGGGCCGGGCCAGTTGACAGTATTTCCAGCCGGTGAAGTCGACGTCGATGTAGTGGTCGCGATACCCTCCGTTGGCGGCGCGGAGTTGGACGTTGAGCACTTCGCCTTGCCCGTCGCCGTGTACCCAAACCCCCAACGGACGCGACCAGCGGCTGGTCGTGGCGATTTCTTCGGGCGAGCCCTCGATGAGCGCCGGGGGCACGATCCGCTGGCCGATGCCGACCAAATCGGCACGATGTTCGGCCCAGCCGGCGGGAGTCGAGAGGTCGCTCTTGGCACCGAAGGAAACCGCGTCCTCGCCATCGGGTGTCTTTTGGCCGGTCGTTTGGAGATTGGTTTGGCATTGTGCTTGTGTGCGCGTCTTGACGTACCGCGAGGGGTCGGTCTGATCGAGGAGCACTCGGTTCTCCGCCGCATCGTAAGGTGACACGGTGGGCAGGGCATAGAGCCGGAATCTCAGCGGCTGGGACCCCATCTCGTTGTCGAGAGACCAGGAACGGGTTGTTTCATCCGAGAGCACTCGCGGCTGTCCGTACTTGATCGGCGCCAAACGCCACTCCTGTCTGTCATCGGCGATGAGCTTGAATTCGGCGCCCTCTTGCCGAATCGCCTGCTTCGCCTTCTCGGGAAAATGGTCGTTGAGTCGGAGTGTTTCGTAGTTGGCGATGGTGCTTTTGATGTCGGGCCAGCGTCCGCATCTCTTGATTGTCCGCAGCGTGGTCTCCAGGCTCCAGAAGGTATCGAATCCGATGGTCTTTTGGCAGATGTATTCGATTTCGTCGGGCGTGGTGGAGCGCCGGTGAGGTGCCCAGGTGTGAAATCCCCACCACCCGAGATCGATCGGCAGGAAGTTGACCTTGCCGCTTGAGGCGGACCGCAACTTGTCGTGATCGAGGAAACGCTTGACGGCGATTTCCACGAAGTCGTTGCAGGTCATGAAGCATCTCATGTGCCAGTAGAGAGGACCGCTGCAGCTTCCACCCGCGCGGACTTCGCGGTTCCAAAGAGCCTGACTTTCGAGGGGGATCTGTTGCACGTAGCGCCACTTCCACTGCTCGCCCAAGGCCGAGTTTGCGCCGGCTCCGTCGAAGTAGATCATGTCGAGTTCGCACGAGTTGATCACCTCGGCGTAGCGGGTGGCGATTTGGAGGGCCAGGTCCGTATCGCAATCGGCCAGCTAGGTGCCGGATCGGTGGGTCAGGTGCCAGACGGCGGCGCCTTATGCTGCCGGGATTCGGGCCGCACCGGACCCGCGATCTGTCGATTCAGCCCGCCGGACTCTCAATCCAGTTTATGAATGCGAATGCCGCGCCAGCATACTTGCTTTCCCGAGTCTCTTGAACCGTGCAATTGGAAACCGATCCGGCCGGACCTGCACCAGGCATCTCGGGTGTCGGTCGCCGGCACGCCGTTCAGCCACGTCTTGACCGAATCCTGGGCGGCCTGGATCCGCAACTTGTTCAACTCCAGTTTGATAGAGATCCCGATGGCATGAAGACGAGATAGGCGAATTATCTTTCATCATCCAGGTCCGCCTTCTCCCGCCGAGCCAACGCGTACAGTTCCTCCCAGGAACCTTCAAAGAAAAGCATCCGGCCGAAAATGCTGGACGATTTACCCGGCGGGCAGTTGCGAAGTATCGGATCCATGTGCATGCAAGGTGATTGGGTGTTGCCGAAGTATCGAGTGGCATTGGGCCAGAGCCAGGCGATCCACGCGTCGCGTCCCGGAAGCCGGCGCACCAGCAGGGGAAAGTCGCCGCACTGGTGAATCCATTTCTGGTTCGGCGGTTTGAAATCGTCGCCCAGTTTGACCCGGTCCGAGTAAGTCGGCGAACCGGTGTAGTCCGCATTGACCCATCCTACATTGGCCCACATCGGTGGTCGGGTAACAAAATATCGCCCCATGCTCAGCGGGAACGGACTTTCGTCCCTCGGTATAATCGTGTAGGCGAATGTCTTTGGACTGTACGCCCCCATGAGTTGAAGGCAAAAGCCGGGTGTGAACTCGGGCACGGGATCGCCGCCGGCGTTTTGCAGGCGGGCTTCCACCAGCACGCTGTCCGGACGATCCGCTTTCATCAGCACGTCGTAGGTCACCGGGTCGTCCTCGACGTGCCAAGTCAGGACCAGTTCATCTTGCCGCTTGGAGAGGTCCACTTCGTGCGACGTCGGCGAGCGAAATCCCCAACGGCTGTTGTACTCGAGATGACAAAGTACGGGCGGCACGTCGGGCCAGGGAGGAGTGATGCGAATCGATTTGGCGTCGCCCACCGCAAAGCTAATCGGCCGCCGCGTTTTTTCCAGCGGGACAACACCGCGGACCAGCGGGTCGGGCAACTCGACCCAGACACGCAAATCGTCCATCCAGAATTCCAGCGGCCCGTCGGAAGCCGGCTCCAGGAACAGCACGACGGGACCATCGCGCTTTAGCATGTGGCCGACTTCCAACGGCGTCCATTCAGGAGTCGATATCTCGTCCCGCGCCAGAATCTCCTTGCCGGACCGCAGACCGACGATCGCCTCACCACCGGGAGTGGCACGGCCACGGCATCGCAAGGTGACTTGGGTACCGGCTGGCAAGTCACCGAGACCCTGGAAGAGGCCCGCTCGCCC
>JBDRTC010000047.1:0-6117 GCA_043824335.1 Planctomycetota bacterium
TGACGCCCCGCTGGTACTCAAACAGGATACGGATACACGACAGCAAGTACAGGACCACCACGGCAACAGAAATGCCTATGTACTGCTGCGGGCCCAGCGAATCGAACATCGGGGGCATCTGGGGATCTCCTTTCTTTGAGAGGATGATTCGTCACGTCTCGAATATCGCCGTGAACGAACGCGATTCGAACGGACCGATATCGTTGGGGAAAAGAGGCATTGAGGGCATTACCCCGCCAAAACTCAAAAAGCACACCCCCCCATCCCAGCCTCCGTGCCGACGATGCGGGGGCGCGGCTTCTTGAGCGATTACTGTAACGCAACGTGCCGAGTATCGGCAAACGGCTACTTCTTGGTCCTCAACTCTTTCGGGGTCTCGCTTTCCAGGTGGCCTTGGGTCTTGTGGCAGTCAATACAGACGTTGTGGGGAAGCAGCTTAAAGATCGAGTCCCGGGCTTCCTTCTCCTGCGCCTCGTTCAGCTTCTCCTTGCCGAAGGCCTTGCAGATCTCCGAGTGCTTGCTCCCGGGGCCGTGGCAGGTCTCGCAGCCGGTTCCCTTCAGGGCGGCATCGGCCGAGGTCTTGTAGCCCGTCGGCTCCCCAAAACCGACCGTGTGGCACTTCAGGCACTTGGCGTCCTTCTGGTACTTGTCGGGGAGGAGATCAAACGTCGAAGCATGCTTCGTCTTTTTCCAGGCCATGAACTGCTTGAAGTGGCACGAAGCACATTCTTTGGCCCCGACGTACTGCTGGCCGGCCGGTGGAGCCGGTTCCGCTCCTTCGGCCGCTTGCCCCGGCGCCGCCGGCACGGTTGCCATGGCACCGACCAACACCACGCACGTCACCGCGACCACGGTCACGGCAAACACCGTCCGCATCACCTTACTCATAACCTTTCTCTCCTTTCAGTTTTCTCGCTGCACCATGCAGCAGACGACCAAAACGCGCACGCAAAGGGCATGGCTGTCGTCCAGCGCGCACAGCGTCACGCGGAGACCTAGCAACACCCGTACCAAATTCGCCGATGAGCCGCCATGTCGCGGCAACTGCAACCGACACAACAACTTAAGTGCTGCCTCGAAAACACTGGTGGGCCGCCTGTAATCCCTCGCCCACGGAAACCCGTGGCCTCGCCGCGGTTTTCCGCGACGAGACGACTGGGCCAGATGGCAAAGAAACCACAAGAACAAAACACGAAGGGCGGCGAGCAACTCTGCCAACCCGCTCGTGTTTCCCCATTACCACTTCTCCTACCACCACTCCCTTACAGCACCTCGACGAGCTGGCAGCCCTCTCACGATTCGCGAGCCTACTCTCCGCGCTTGAACGTATCAACTTGGTCAAATCACGGTTTTCCGTGGGCCACTTTGGAGTGCCTCACGTAAACACTAGTTTCGCGATCATGTTTGACAGGGTTAAGACGATTGTGGTAAAGTTCGAGGTTTTGTATATTGCAACGTCAACATCATGGGAAACACGCGTCCCCGAGACCCGACAGCCATCCATTCACAACGGGAAACGAATATGTGTAAGGTGAGTGAACCTGTTCCTAGGCGGAATTGGCTCTTGGCCAGCCTGAACACGGGGATCGCGACCACGGCGGCTGCGATCTTCTACCCGGTGGTGCGGTTCCTTTGGCCGCGCGCGGCCACCGTATCCGGGGCGTTGGAGGTGGCGGCTCCGTTCCGGGTGAACGACCTGCCCAGCACCGCGGGCAACCCTTTCAACTTCGGCGGAAAGCCTTGCCTGGTCGTTCTCACTCCGGAGGGGGTGAAGAGGCGGGCCCAAGGCAGTCCTCTCCGGCCCGACGACGTGAAGGCCTTCAACGCCATCTGCACCCACGTGGACTGCACCGTCCAGTACCGTGCGGAGAAGGGCGACATCTTCTGTACCTGCCACGATGGGGTGTACGATTTGAACGGGAAGAACGTCTCGGGCCCGCCCCCTCGTCCCCTGGAAATTTATAAAGTCAGCCTGAGGGGAGACCCCGGACAGGAGGAGATCATTGTCTCACGCACCACCTAACGATACGACCCAAGGCTTGAGCCTCAAGGATCGCCTTTGGGCCTTCGCCTTCGAGCGGCTGGGGCTGGAAGTCGCCCAGTATCTCGCCGCCAAGAAAACCGTGCCGGTGCACCGGAGCACGCCCTTCTATTTCCTGGGAGGGATGGCGATTTTCTTGTTCGGCGTCCAGATCGTGACTGGGATACTCCTCTCTTTGTATTACAAGCCGTCGCCGGACCAGGCGTTCGAGAGCGTTCGGGCCATCATGACGGAGGTGGAGTTCGGCTGGTTGATGCGGTCGGTGCACTCCTGGAGCGCCAACCTGCTCGTGGGGGTCTTGTTTCTTCACGTGCTGACGACCTTCATGATGCGGGCGTACCGGCGTCCCCGGGAGTTGACCTGGGTCACCGGAATCGCGCTTTTGGGCCTTTTCATGGCCTTCGGGTTCAGCGGCTACCTGCTCCCCTGGAACGAGTTGGCTTTCTTCGCCACGCGGGTGGGCACGGCCATCGTGGGCGTGGTGCCCGTGGTGGGGCAGAAGCTGCTCTTGGTCGCCCGGGGTGGAGAAAACGTGACGGGCGATACCCTGGCCCGATTCTACTCCCTTCACGTGGTGGTGTTTCCTCTGATTACGTTTGGCCTGCTCGGCGTGCACCTTTTCCTGGTGCAGCAGCACGGGATGAGTGTCCCGGACCGCGAGGCCAGGCGGCACGGCGGCGAGGAGAAGATGGCCGCCATGCCCTTTGTCCCGCATTTTCTCTTGCGCGACATGGTCGGCTGGTACCTCGCGCTGGGACTCCTGGCGGCGCTGGCGGCCCTGTTCCCCTGGGAGCTGGGCGAGAAGGCGGACCCGTTCGGCTCGGCCCCGGTAGGAATCCAGCCCGAGTGGTACTTCCTCTTCATGTTCCAGGCCCTCAAGCAACTGCCTGCTCACATCTGGTTCATTGAGGGCGAGGTGTTGGGGGTGCTGTTCTTCGGGTTCTGTGGGGCGGTCGTGCTGTTGGTCCCCTTCCTGGACTGGGGAGAGCGCTCTCGCCTCGTGCTGAACTACTTGGCCGCGGTTGCCGTTGCGTTCTTCATCGTCATGACCGCCTGGGGGTGGTTTCCCAACAATCTCGGTTTGAGCCTTATCTTGGGAGCCGGGCTCTCCCTGGGGACGTTGGTGCTTCTGTTTCCTTTTGTCGACCCCGGCACACCCGCTCGGAGCCTGCTGAAAGTCTCGGTTGCGGTCGCTGGTTTCATCCTCGTCGCCGTGACCGTTTGGGAGCTACTCGCATGAGATCACTTCGGAGAATCCTCTTGGCGCTCGTGCTCTCTTTGGCCGCCAGCGCGATGGTTAAAGCCCAGGAAGAAGACACTGCCCCGCCCGCCGCCGAGGAAACGGAACCGTTGCCGGAGGAGTACTCGTGCATGTTCTGCCACGGGAGCGAGGGCACGCTCGCCGAGGCGGACGACACAAAGCACCTGGTTATCACCGAGGAACACCTCCTCGCAGATATTCACTGGCAGAAGGGCCTCCGCTGCCACGATTGCCATGGCGGAAGCCCCATTCTCGACGACTATACCGACCATCGGGACGACTCCACTTTCCAGGAGCGGGTCATGGTCACTCCGGCCGACATTCCCAAGTTCTGCGGCCGCTGCCACTCGGATCTCGAGTACATGAGACGCTACGCCCCCTCTTCCCGAACAGACCAGGAGGCCGAGTACCGGACCAGCGGTCACGGGAAGCGGCTGAGGAAGGCCCGGGAGGAGCACGAGAAAGCGCTCGAAGCGCACAAGGAGAAAGGCGGTGAAGGCGAACCGCCCGCCTTCCAGGATCCGAACGTGGCCACCTGCATCTCCTGCCACGGCAGGCACGGGATCCTTGCGGTCGACGACCAGAATTCGCCGGTCTACCCCAGGCACGTCGCGGAGACGTGTTCCCATTGCCATTCCGACAAAGAGCTGATGGCCGACCTCACCTACGGCGATCCCCCTCGGCTCATCGGCTACCGTCAGTATGACCGCTGGCGTGAGAGCGTGCACGGCAAGGCGATGCTCGAAAAGGGCGACATGAGCGCCCCCACCTGCAACGATTGCCACGGGAACCACGGAGCCATGCCCCCGGGGGTCGACTCGGTGGCCAACGCCTGCGGAAACTGCCATGGAAAGGTGGCCAAGCTCTTCGCCGAAACCAGCATGAAACACAAGTTTGAGGAGGCCGGGCTCCCGGGCTGCGCCCAATGCCACGGCAACCATCAGACCCTCAGCCCCACCGATGAAATGCTCGGGATGCAGGAGGGGGGCGTCTGCGCCGATTGCCACGAAAAGAATCAGCACGGTGCTACGGTGGCCGGGGCGGAAGCAGCGCGGGCCATGCGGGCAGGGCTGGAACAGCTCAAGCTGGAGATCGCCGAGGCGGAAGAGAAGATTGCAGAGGTGGAACGGCTGGGCATGGAAGTCCGCGGGCCGCGCTTCGACCTCCGCCAGGCGGTCGACGCCCTGACCAACGCCCGTTCGATGATCCACAGTTTCGCCTGGGAGCCGGTCAAAGAGGCCCTCGGCGAGGGACTCGAAGTCACCGACGAAGTCAAAGGACTCGCCGAAGCCGCCCTGGCGGACCACACTTACCGAAGGGTGTGGCTCGGCGCTACCCTGGTTCCGATCGGGATTGTGATTGTCCTTCTCCTGCTCTACATCCGCTCGCTCCCCATGCCATCCAAGAGCACGTACGAAAAAGGGGCCTCGTAGCCTCCCACTCGCATCGCCCGGGAGCTTTGAGGTCTCTGGGAAAAATGCGCCGACTGGTGTAGGTGAGTAGCCATGGAAGGCGCGCCCCACCCTGGTGGTCTGAAAACCCTCATACTGTGACTCGCGTGCCATGGGCGGCTTGTCCGCCCTTGTGCATCTTGAGGGCAGGCAAGCCGCCCCTGCCACCCACAAATCTAAGGCTGAAAAACCACCAGGGCGACCGGATCCGCCCTCGCACGGATCGGCGGCGACCCGAGGTGAGTTTGACAGGGACCCCGCGATTTGCTATACGGCCTCGCCACGGGTTCCCAACGGGCATCCCGTACGGCTTCCCAACGGGCATCCCGTATGGCTTCCCTGATGGAAGCTCGGCGCCCCTTGCGGCTCCGTGCTGTTGACGGCCCGTTGCATCGATTCATCGCAGCCTGCCCGAGGAGGATGGAACCGCATGACCACCGGCTGGAAGCTGGCGATCGGGGGCATTGTCCTGGTGGGGACCACGGCCTACATGGCCTATTTGGGCGCGGCCACGAGTTGGCAGTACTACGTGACGGTCGACGAGTGCGTGGCCAACGCCGACGCGTTCGGCGGGGCCCGGGTGCGCGTGAGCGGCAAGATCGCGCCTGGCAGCCTCAGGATTTCCTCGGATCGGAACGAGGCCGACTTCTTTCTGGAAGGGACCGAGGCCGCCCTGCGCGTGATCTCTTCCGGTCCCGTGCCCGACAATCTTGCCGAGGCCGTCGACGTGGTCGCCGAAGGGCGCCTCGACGACGCCGGCCTGCTACAGGCCGACAAGGTCCTCACCCGCTGTGCCAGCAAGTACGAGCCGCAAACGCCCTCCTCGTCGTCGGAAGAGCCTATCCGGACCGCGCGCAAGGGGGACTCATGAACGTCCTCGGCCAGTTCTGTCTCCTCGTGGCTTTCGTGGGCTCGGGCTACGGGGCCTTTGCCTGTGTGGCTGGACGAGGGCAGGAACGTCGCCGGGTTGGCCAGAGCGGCGATTGGGCCGCAGTGGCCGGCGTCGTGGCGCTCAGCGTCGCGATCGGTGTGCTCGCCCGGGCCCTCTTGCTCAAAGACTTCCGATTTGCCTACGTGGCGGAGTATTCCAGCCGGTTGTTGCCCTGGCACTACTCGCTCTCGGCGCTCTGGGTCGGTCAGGCGGGCTCGCTGTTGGTGTGGGCATGGTTGCTGGGGGTGCTGGCAGTCGTGTTCCGCTTCTGGCCCCGGGCGAAGCCGAGCGAGCTTCGCCGGCACGCGTTCGGCGTGATGATGGTCTACCTCTGTTTTCTGGTGGCCGTGATGGTCTTTGGCGCCGATCCGATGGAGCCGAGCGTCGGGACTCCCCGGGAAGGCGAGGGGCTCAGTCCGCTCCTGCAGCACCC
>JBDRTC010000048.1:0-3087 GCA_043824335.1 Planctomycetota bacterium
ACCCCTCACCCCTCACCCCTCACCCCTCACCCCTCACTATCAGCCTCTCCATGGGGCTTGGTAGCGTCGACCGAGGTTGAGGATCCGCTGCAAGAGGGCCTCGTATGGGATGCCGGCGGTGTGGGCCGACTCGGCAAAGTCCTCGCCGTATTCGAGGTTCGGATTGGGATTTGCCTCGATCACGTAGATGCGGCCATTGGGGGCCAGTCGCAGGTCCATCCGGGCGTAGCCGCTTTGCGACAAGAGGCGGTAGACCCGTTTGCAGAGCTTGGCGATTCTCTCTTCAACGCCCGGCGGCAGGTTCGTGGCCGCCTGCGTCTCGATTCCGTATTTCTCCTGGTACTCGGCATCCCACTTGACTTTCGCCGTGGCGATGTTGGGCATACCTTCCGGCATCTTGGTGAAGAGCATCTCCCAGACGGGAAATGTCTCTAATCGCTGGTTCCCGATTACGCCCAGGTAGAGTTCCCGCCCTTGGACATACTCTTCGGCGAGCGCGTCGCTTCGGACCTGATTGTGGATGAACTCGACGCGGTCGAAGAGTTTCTCGTCGCTGGTGACGATCGAGGCCTGCGAGATTCCCCGCGACGCGTCCTCGCTGACCGATTTCACCAGAAGCGGAAAGGAAAGGCGGCGAGAACGCTTCACCGCCGTTTTGCGCGGGAACACCATGAACCGGGGGGTGGCGATTCGGTGGTAGGTGAGAATCTTCTTGCTCAAGGCCTTGTCGTGCGCCAGCATCAGCCCGCGAGGGTTGCAGCCGGTATAAGGTTGGCGCATCAACTCCAGGTAGCTGACCACGTGCTGATCGTAGA
This sequence comes from Planctomycetota bacterium, assembly GCA_043824335.1. Classification (GTDB taxonomy): domain Bacteria; phylum Planctomycetota; class Planctomycetia; order Pirellulales; family Thermoguttaceae; genus JBDRTC01. The sequence continues at coordinate 816 of JBDRTC010000048.1, forward strand.
CGGCCACGCCGTGGAACTCTTCGAGCATATTGAAGGCCACGTGGGGCTTCCACTGGAGGATCGCCCTGCGCACGACCCCGAGGTTGTCGCTCACGCCCAGGGGACGGACCTCGTGGCCCAGGGATTCCAGGCCGGCGACGACGTCGAACTCGGCCTTGAAGGGCGCGATTTCCTTATCGCTGAGGTCCTCGATGCTGTCCGGAGGGACGAGGTCTTCGTGCATCAGGACCAGCACGCGGAGCTTCTTCATAACGCGACCCGATGATGCCCACCGTGGAGATAGTTCATGGTCTGTACGGTGAGCATCACAAGGGTGTCGCGTTTGGCCTGTTCCAGGCGCCGGTCGAGGCGCAGGTCCAGTTGCCGGCATCGCTCGATCATCTCTTCCAGGACCTGGTTGATCGTGTACTGGTATTCCCCGGTCCATTGCGCGACGGCCCGGCGGAGCTCAGGCCCGATGCGGCGCAGAAACACGGCCGCCGAGGGGAGTCTGGCGTGCTCCGGGGCATCGGAAAACAGCCGCCTAAGCTCCCGGTCCGGGAGGCTGGGGTGGCCGATTCCGTAGCGGGCCCGCTTCTCCTCGTAATGTTCCCGGAGGGTCTTGCGGATCGTGCGGAGCGGCGCCGCGCGGCGCCGCGAGACGACCAGCGGCTTCTTGGCCCGAATTCCGGCCATCACCTGGTCGACGTATTCGAGCTTCTTCAGTGCCGGCCAGCCCCGATAGTGCATCCGCCAGCCGGAGCGCGGCTTCACCCATACGGCGAACGTTTCGGCGAAGTCTTCGGCCGGATGGCACTGGGCGTACCACTGGTCCAGGTGCTGCACGTAGCTCTTGCTGTAGGGCTTGGGATCGTAATACTCGGGGTAGGGTTCCGAATACTTGCCAAAAACCTCCCGCCACTTCCGTCGCCGGTGGAGCCGATACGCGGTGTCCAGGGCGTGTCCTGCTTCGTGACGGAGTATTCGCATACTCCAATCCCTGGTCCCCCCCTCGACCTCCAGCACCTGCTTGCGTTCCAGCCGAATCAGACGCGGATGGGCCAGGTAAAAGGGGATGCCGATGCCCGGCACCCCGTCGGGCGAAAACCATTCGTCCGACAGCCAGCAATGCGGCCGGAACCCGATCTGGCGCATGCGAAGCTCTTCGTAGAGCCGCTCCATGCGACGCTCAAGCGGCGTCCCTTCGATCTGGAGCCCCAGGTCACAGAGCCGCACTTCCAGCAACTCCTCGTCGCTCAGCACGGCCCAATCCGGCTCGCCCTCGCCAAAGCCGCCGGGGGAACCGTTCCTGGAAGCACGCGCCGCCGTCGATTTCCTCCCGGGTCTCATCGACCGTCCACGGTTCGACATGATCGCCCGCAAGCCTCCGAAAGAGTTCCATGCTCAAGGGTTTGCGCAAGTATACTGCCCGAAGTCTGGCGAATCCAGACACGTTCACCGAACTCACGCGTGATTGTCCCCGACAACGCGGCCGGCCTCGATCGACAGCACGCGATCGGCCACGCGTCGGGCTTGAGCCGGGTCGTGGGTGACCCAGACGACGGCCCGCGCGTCGGCCAACTCCAAAAGCCAACGGTCGAACATCGCTTCGGCCGCCCGGGCCGTCCGGCGGTCCAACGCCGCGGTCGGCTCGTCCAACAGCAGCACGACCGGATCGAGCTGCAGAGCTCGCACCAGCATCGCGATCTGGCTCTCGCCGCCGGACAGATCCCCGACTTTCTTGTCGAGAAACGAGCCGTCGCGCCCCAGCTCTTCCAGCCGCCGAATGACTCGCTCGCGGTCGAACGTTTTACGGCGATAGGCTCCCAGCGAAAACGGCTGCCGCAGCGCCGCTTCGACGGTCGCTTCGGCCAGGGCGGGCCGCTGGTGCACGTAGACGGCCTGGCGGCGGAACGCGGGGGTCTGGTCGCGCCGGACCGGCTCGCCCCGCCAGCGGATCTCGCCCTCGTCGAGCGGATCCAACAGGCTAAGCGCCCGCAAGAGCACCGTCTTGCCGGCTCCGGAAGCTCCCACGACGGCAAGCCGTCGGCCGGCCCGGACGCGAAGCGACACGTCGTCCACCAGCCAGCCCTGCCCATCCGGATGGCGGCGACCGATGCGGCAGGCTTCCAGCAGGACGGCGTTTCGGGACATCACGTGCTTCAATAAGTCGGCCTAATTCGCCTTTTTCAACGGGCAGCTACCCCGCCATTTTGCAGAAGTCCAGTCAGAAACATGACTCTTCGAGGGGCCCGCAGGGCAAAAAAAAGGTTCATCCGGAATTTGCGTACGT
>JBDRTC010000049.1:0-2191 GCA_043824335.1 Planctomycetota bacterium
GTCAACTGCTTGCGATGCTGGTCGATCCCAAGGTACAACATCTCTCGGTCCTCCTGTTTGTGCTATTGGTGAGTAACAAAAACCACTACACCGTGTATAGCACCAGGAGGACCGCTCTTTCATAGAATCAGAATCCGGGAATCCGGATGCTCGCGGGCGGCGCCGACGATTCTTCGGCCGGGCCTCGCCGATGTGTAAGGGTTTGCTCGGAGAATCGTCGGCGTTGCCGTCCAACAAAAGGAACCTCCCGCCGGGCGCCCCTGCTTGGCGACGGGGGTTCGGGGCGGTGTGCCACTGCTTGGAACAAGCAGTGCCGTCGGGGGCTTGAGCAAGAACTTGCGCGAGGCGGCGCTTTCCTTCGGGGGAATTTCGTGAGATAAAGGAGCCATGGCAGGGAGCGGTAAAGCTAAGCACTGCTTGTTCCAAGCTGATTCTATGAAAGAGTGGTTCTCCTGGTGTTATAAGAGGGGTGTTGACGTTTGACACTTTCCCTAGCACGCAGGAGAACCGAGTATGTTGTACCTTGGGATTGACCAGCACCGCAAGCAGTTGACCGTGAGTGTCCGGAACGAGGAGGGGGACGTGACGCTCCGGCGTCAGGTGAGCACGGAGTGGCGGCGGGTGCGGGCGTTTTTCGCGGGGATTAGCGAGGAAGCCCGCGGCGGCGGGTTCATGGCGATCCTCGAAGTCTGCGGGTTTAACGACTGGTTGGTGAGGCTTTTGGCCGAATACGATTGTCGAGAACTGATCGTGGTCCAGCCGGAGAAGCGGTCGAAGAAGAAGACCGACCACCGCGACGCGGCCGCTTTGTGCGAGATTCTGTGGATCAACCGCCGTCGGCTGTTGGCCGGCAAGCGGGTGCAGGGTGTCCGGCGGGTGGAGTTGCCCAGCCAGGAGGATGCCGACGCCCGGCAGGTGACCGTACTTCGCAAGCGGCTCGGCCAGCTCCGCACCCGGACGATCAACCGGATCAAGCACCTGCTGCGTAAGCACAACCTGGAGCAGGAGTGCCCGACGAAGGGGCTGGACACGATCCGTGGGCGGAAGTGGCTGGGGGAGCTTGCGTCCGGCCCCATGGACCGGCTGGAGATGGACTTGCTGTTGAAGCAGTGGGCGCTGTGGGACGAGCAGATCGACGAGCTCCAGGCGGAGATCGGCAAGCGTCAGGTGAAGCACCAGCGGGCGGCCGTGGTGGCCACGATCCCTGGGTGTGGGGCCTACAGCAGCTTGGCGTTGGCCTCGCGGATCGGCTCGATCGAACGTTTCCCGCGTCCGGGGAGCCTGGCGAACTATTGGGGGCTGACGCCGGGGTGTCGCAACTCGGGCGAGGCGACCGACCGGCTGGGTTCGATCACCAAGCAGGGCAGCGCGATGGCCCGTTTCATCCTGAGTCAGTTGGTGTTGCACGTTTTGCGGCGTGACCGGGCGATGAAGGCCTGGTATCAGCGGATCAAGAAGCGTCGCGGATCGAAGATTGCGAGGGTGGCGGTGATGCGTCGGCTGGCGACGATCCTCTGGCACATGGTGAAATATCAGGAACCGTACGTGATCGGGGGGCCGCCGCCGGACAAACCGCGATCGCCAGCGGCGTCGAGGCCGTAGACCTCCGCTCGGGCTCGACAAAAGGGTCCGCCCCTTCCGCCTTCCCCGTCGCCTCGGCCCCGGGAAGCGAGTGAGGGCCGAGGCGACGGCGAAGGCGGAAGGGGCTCGGGGAGAACCTTGGAAAACAATCAGGAGCGTCAAGTAGGAGAGACGGTTGTATCGGCCCTTGTTCCCGCCGGGAAGAAGAGGCCCTCGCGACACGAGGCCAGTCTGATGTGCCACTTGGACTCGGCCCCGAGCCGGGCGTCAAGCTGATTGAGACGGCCACGTGTCCGCGAGACGGTCGCAGCAGAATACTCAGTGCCCGCCCAGCGGGCGGTCCTCTCCGGAGCGGCCGCGGGCGGAACGCCTGCCGCCATCGGCAGTCGAATCCACGAAGGGATGTGTCGGGGTGCAGCCGCAACCGAAAAGAACGGCTCGACAACCTCGAAAACCAAGACCGTGACAACCCGACGTCCAACGCGAATCCTCCAACACAACGATGCATCCCGGTTTGAAGAAGCTGCCCACAGCCTCCACGATCGGGGTACGCCCAAAAAAACGCCAGGAACCACTTGACACCAAAAACTCTTTCAGGGAAGTGGCACAC